>JBKJSX010000167.1:0-7267 GCA_046594375.1 Chitinophagaceae bacterium | reverse complement strand
CGATGTACCGCCAAAATTGATTCGCTTAGCAATGTATGACAGGTGCATCAGCACATATTCGCAATCAGCAAAATTATATACATTAAAAAAAGTGAATGGAAAATATATAATACCATCACCGCTAATTATTGCTAATACAGATAAAGTTAGTTTCGGAATTTCCGCAGTAGATAGTTACACAGGATCAGCAAATCCCAACGGAATTTATGAAGCAGTGATATATGATAACGGTATTGCTGTCTCAGGATTTCAATTAGATAATATTTCTTATGATGAAACAAGATATTTAAATGCCCACATTGATTATAAGTTAAGTGCGGGTGGTGGACCATTTTTAGAACATCTTTCCAGATTGCCCGGTTATCCTGAAGGTATTTATAAAGATCTTGAAAGTGATGGCGTAATTAATTTAGAAGATGATAGCACTCATCAAATAAAAGTTGAAGTAAAGGATGCTTATGGCAACCTTTCAGTTTTGCAATGGGCAGTAAGGCGTGGATTGATAAATGAAGGCAAATACAAACAGGGTCATTCAGAGCCAAAATTTAGTCCAGGCTATGTAAATGTTTTTGAAAGAGAGGATATACAGGTTGTACTCGGGGAAAATGATCTGTATGATTCCATCAATTTTATTTATGCGAAAAATACTTCTGCTACTCCACATGCTATTTCAGCATTACACTCAGTGCATACAGCGCTGGTGCCGGTCCATGGATATTATACTGTGCGTTTAAAAGCTGATGCATCCTTGCAAAATCTACACGTTGATAAAATTGTTATGCAAAGAATCTGGGGAAGTAAAATGGATGTTTTAAAACCTGAAAGAGATGGAGATTGGTTTACCGCAAAATTCAGGGAGTTTGGAAATTTTCAATTATTAGATGATGATGTTCCACCTGTTATTTCGCTAATTGGAATAAGAGAAGGCGCAAATCTTTCAAGGGCATCACAAATTATTTTTACCATAACGGATAACATGAAGGAAATAAAAAACTTTAGGGCAGAACTTGATGGAAAGTGGTTACGCTTTACTAATGACAAGGGAAGAAGTTTTATTTATAAATTTGATGAAATGTGTCCGCCGGGCAACCATGAATTAAAAGTTAGCGTATATGATGAGGCAGGAAATCAAACGGTAAAAACATTTCATTTTATAAGATAAAACGTTAACCCGTTAATTGGTTTATCCGTTTATTCGTAATCCGGATCGTAATTTTGCAAAACCAATTAACGGATAAACTAATAAACAGATAAACATGATTCAATTAACAGAAGGCGATAAGGCCCCGGCTTTTAAATCAAAAGATCAAAATGGGAAAGCTGTTTCATTAAGTGATTTTGAAGGAAAGAAAGTGGCCCTTTATTTTTATCCTGAAGATGATACCCCAACCTGTACCATTGAAGCATGCAATCTGAGAGACAATTATCAGTTACTTAAAAAGAATGGAATAATCGTATTAGGAGTTAGCCCTGATGACGAAAAAAAGCATAAAAAATTCGAACAAAAATTTGATCTTCCTTTTACTTTGGTTGTAGATAATGATAAAAAAATAATTGATAAATACGGAGTGTGGGGTGAGAAGAATTTATATGGCAGAAAATATATGGGATTGCATCGCACCACTTTTTTAATAGATGAAAAAGGTGTGATCAAAAAAATATTTAAAAAGCCAAGATCAAAAATGCATTCGGAAGAAATTTTGAAAGCATGGGATGAGTTATAATTTTATAAAAAATATTCCTTGAAAAATAATATTTATTTAAGTTTAATTATCAGCATAGCTCTTTTATTAACCGCTTGTTCAAAAGGAGGAGGTGGTGGTACACCTGCGCCACCAGATCCCTGCACAGGCTTATCATTTAAATTTTCTACCGAAGTGAAGCCAATATTTAACACCACCTGTGCTAACAGCGCCAACTGCCATGGTGTTGGCAGTGTTAACTCCGGCGGACCTCTTACAGATTATAATTTAATATTTAACAAACGCACAAGTATTAAATTTCAAATCGAGAATGGATTAATGCCTAAAGTCGGTTCTCTTCCAACTGCCGATAAAAACAAGATCATTTGCTGGATAAACAGTGGCGCTCCAAATAACTAATGTGATTGAATATTCAATAAAAGAAAATTCCTGGATCGCAAAACTTGCATCAAAAAAATTAAGATCATATAGGGTTGCCATTGTAATTGGTAAAACAATTCATCTGCATAATACCCTTAAACAGCATTTTTTAAATGATGAAAAATGGGTTAAGCATGAGCTTTGCCATATAAGGCAATTTCAACAAAATGGGTACGTGATTTTTATTTTAAAATATTTATTGGAAAGTATAAAGCATGGATACTTCAACAACAAGTATGAAGTAGAGGCAAGGGAAGCAGAAAATTTGAATTAGTAAAATCTAATGTTAAAAGCACCATTCCTCTTCAAGGGAGAGCGCAACGCATAACTTTCGTTTGTATTATCCTTTAGTGGGGTGAGGCTGCCACTCTACTTCGTCAAAATCAAATTGTCTTTCTAAAGTATCAACAGTAATTAATTGCCCGTATGGAGATACTGCTTTTACAGTAGTTTCAAAAACCATATTATCTTTTTTCAATTTCACCCTCTTACCCAAACCAAACAAATAATGGTTGTACTCAATAATCAGCTTTTCAATCCCGTTTTTTTGTAACTCTTCATAGCGTTTTAAAATTGCTTCATGAAGTTCTTTCCCTAATTCAATAACGTCAAATTCATTCCCCGTAATTTGCTTTAGCGAAACAGGCGTGAAGGCAGCATCAAAATTAAATGTGGTTTGATTAATGTTTATGCCTACCCCAATTACAGCCCACTGCCAAACAGTTCCTTTAACCACATTTTCTATCAATATACCCCCTGCCTTCCTGTCATTCCAAAAAATATCATTTGGCCATTTTATTTTTGTTTCATCACCTGCATATTTTTTAAACAGATCAATACAGCCCAACGACACTGATACGCTTAGATAAAACTGTTGGTAAAGAGTTAAAAAGCCCGTTGCCACTGAAATACTCAATAGAATATTTTTTCCTTTTTCAACTTTCCAAACCTTTCCAGGTCTGCCTTTTCCATGCGTTTGTTCGTATGTAAACCAGGCGTCGCCGTGCTTTGCTATACCGTCACGAACCTGTGCCATGGCATAGTTGTTGGTGCTGTCAACGCTTGTAAGAATATTGAAAGAGTTTGAAGCCGAATGCATTGCTTACGATTGGGAAAGAATTAGTATTTTTGAATCAAACCCGATAGCTCTCAGGGTGCAGTGAAAATAGATTAAATAAATTACTGCAATCTACATGAATAAAATTTATTTTCTACCTGGTGTAAAACCACTTAGAGATAATCAAAAAAAGAATAACATTTGAATAATTTAACCGTATTGGCATCCAGAACAAAAAGCAGTCATACAAGATTAACAAGAAATAACAGAATTTTTAAAAGTATTATTCACGCAATACAGGAAAAGAAAGGTGAAAAAATTGTAAGTCTCGATCTTCGTAAAATACCGGAAGCTGTGGCAGATTTTTTTATCATTTGCGAAGCCACAAACAATACCCAACTAAAGGCAATTGCCGACTCTGTAGAATATGAAGTGAAAAAGAACTGTGGCGAAATGCCTTATAAACATGAAGGCAGGCAGGGTGAGCAATGGATACTGATTGATTATGTAAACGCAGTTGTACACATCATGCTCCCCGAGCCAAGAAAGTTTTACGGACTGGAAGAAATGTGGAGTGATGCACCTGTAATGGAACATTTAAATAAATAAAAATGCAACTCAAATAGTTGCCGGTTTTTGACCCTAATAAATATGCAAGAAAAGTAGTTATGGCACAACAAGATTTTAAAAAACAAACTCCCCGAAAGATAAATCCTAATAATATTCCGGGCACCGATGAAGACCCTAAAAAACGCCCACGTTTTAATGTGTATTGGATATATGGATTATTATTCGCAGTTATAGTTGCATATAATGTATACAGGGGGGCAAATACTGCAGGCGTTGAAACCAATATTGAAGCATTTAAAGAATTGGCAAAACAGGGTGATGTGAACGAAATAAAGATCATCAGGAATAAAAAAATTGTAAGAGTATCTGTAATCAAAGACAGTGTTAGCAATAAGCCTTCGGTGTATAATAATATTCTTAAGAAAGGGCAATACGAAACAATTACAAAAGTTGAGCCTCCTCAATTATATTTTACCATAGGTGATGATAAAAATTTTACCGAGCAGATGGAAAATTTTAGAAAGGAAAATCCTACGCTCAAAACATTCAGCACAACTTACGATGATGAAGGAGAATTATTCGGGCAGATTATAAGCACATTGTTACCTATTCTTTTAATAGGATTTTTGTTCATTATGATGATGCGTAAAGTTGGCGGATCAGGCGGTGGCGGCGGTCCGGGTGGTATTTTTAATATCGGGAAATCAAAGGCTACTTTGTTTGATAAAGGCACCAGGGTTAATATAAACTTTGGTGATGTAGCAGGTTTGGATGAAGCCAAAGTAGAGGTGATGGAGATTGTCGACTTTCTAAAAAATCCAAAAAAATATACTGCGCTTGGTGGTAAAATTCCTAAAGGTGCATTGTTGATTGGACCTCCGGGTACCGGTAAAACATTGCTTGCTAAAGCTATGGCAGGCGAAGCACAGGTTCCTTTTTTTAGCCTTAGTGGTAGTGATTTTGTTGAGATGTTTGTAGGTGTGGGAGCCAGCCGTGTAAGAGATCTTTTTAAACAGGCAAGAGAAAAAGCGCCATGCATAATTTTTATTGATGAGATAGATGCCATCGGCCGGGCAAGAGGAAAAAATATGATGATGAGCAATGATGAAAGAGAAAATACCTTGAACCAATTACTCGTGGAAATGGATGGTTTTGGAACTGACATTGGTATCATTATCCTTGCCGCAACCAATCGCCCGGATGTATTGGATACAGCTTTATTAAGGCCCGGAAGATTTGACAGGCAGATAACAATTGATCGTCCTGACCTTGTTGGCCGTGAGGCAATTTTTAAAGTGCATTTGGTTCCTATAAAAATTTCTCAAACACTCGACATTCATAAACTTGCTGAACAAACACCGGGATTTGCCGGAGCAGATATTGCAAACGTTTGTAACGAAGCCGCATTGATCGCTGCAAGAAAAGGTAAAGAAGCGGTTGACATGTCTGACTTTCAGGATGCAATTGACAGGGTGATCGGAGGATTGGAGAAGAAGAACAAGATCATACTGCCTGAAGAAAAAGAGATCATTGCGTACCACGAAGCAGGCCATGCAATATGCGGTTGGTTTCTTGAACATGCATATCCTTTATTAAAGGTTACCATTGTACCAAGAGGTACGGCTGCATTGGGTTATGCCCAATACACTCCAAAAGAACAATACCTGTATAACACCGATCAGTTGAATGACCAGTTGTGTATGACATTGGGCGGAAGAGCATCTGAAGAAATATTTTTTAAGAAAATATCTACCGGTGCCAGCAACGATCTTCAACAAATAACAAAGATGGCTTATGCAATGGTTACTGTGTATGGTATGAATGAAAAAGTTGGTAACATTAGTTATTATGATCCTCAGCAGGAAAATATGTTTACCAAACCTTATAGTGAGGAAACTGGAAAGATGATTGATGAGGAGGTTCGTAAACTGGTAGATCAGGCGTATGAAAGAACAAAGAAATTATTAACAGAGCATAAGAACGAGGTAGAGATACTTGCAAAAGAATTATTAAAAACTGAGGTATTGTTTAAAAGTGATGTGGAAGCATTAATTGGCAAACGTCCTTACGAAGAAAAGAAAGCTTTGGACATAATTGATAATCCTAAAGACGGTGTAATAGAAGATCCTGTGCCAGGTGTAGTAACTACTCCAGTATAATCTAAACCAGTCATTTGTCATTAAGTCAACAGGTCATTATAAACATTCTAACCGCCGATTGGCTCAATGACTTACTGACTTTATGACCAATAAGATGAAAGTATCTTCTTCAAAAGAAAATATTTTAAAAAAAATAAGACAGGCGCTCAGCAATGCAGTGCCTGTTCCATTTCCTAAAAGCGAGGGGAATAATTCTGTTTACCAACAACAGTCAGATGACCTTGAAGTACAGTTTGCCGAAGAGTTTACAAGGTTGCTTGGCAAGTTTGCTTTCTGTATAAACGAGGCCGATCTATCAAAACAATTACAATTGTTGCTCACCCAAAAAAAATGGAATAATATTTATTGCAATGAGGAAAACTTATTCCATCTCATATCTACCTCTGCCCCTTATCAGGTTGATAAATCAACACTTGCCGGTTGCGATGCATCAGTAACCACATGCGAATATTTAATTGCACGTACAGGAACAATTGTTATGAGCACAGCACAAACTAGCCGCACAGTAAGTGTGTATGCCCCGGTTCATATTTGCATTGCTTTTACTCACCAGCTTGTGTATGATGTAAAAGAAGCTTTACAGTTATTAAAGGAAAAATACAAGGGAAATATTCCGTCCTCAATAACATTTGCCTCCGGCCCAAGCCGCACTGCAGATATAGAAAAAACTTTAGTGGTGGGTGTTCACGGGCCTAAAGAAGTGTATTTATTTTTGGTAGATAAGGCATAATATTTACGTTACTTTATTTAAGTATTAGTCTAACTTTATAGCATGAGCGAAATTATATTTTTGGTTGAAGAGGCTTTGGAAGGAGGATATACAGCTAAGGCAATCGGTGAAAGTATCTTCACTGAAGCTGACACTATGGATGAAATTAAAGTGAATATCAAAGAAGCTGTTGAATGTCATTTTGATGAAGATAAAAAACCCAAACTGATAAGACTTCACATGATAAAAGAAGAAGTAATTGCTGTATGAGATTACCAAGAGATATCTCGTCCTCCGAATTAATTAAACTTTTGGAGAAATTAGGTTATCAAATCAGCCGTCAAAAAGGTAGTCATATAAGACTTACAACAACACAGCAGGGCGAACACCACGTAACTATTCCCAATCATAACCCGATAAGGTTAGGTACATTATCTTCGATAATTACAGATATTGCTAATCACTTTAAAAAAACTAAAGAGGAAATTGCAAAAGAAGTTTTTTAACTGTTGGCAATTTCCCCGATGAATATGCAACTGAATGAAAGCAAAAAAACATATTTTCTTTCCGATTTTCATCAAGAAATTTTACTATGCGTTTCTCCCTAACCAGGCTGCTTGCATAATCGGGTGCGCCGAGATGAAAATCG
>JBKJSX010000034.1:0-5565 GCA_046594375.1 Chitinophagaceae bacterium | reverse complement strand
GCCGGTTCGATTATCCAATACGAACAATGACTCTAACTTTTAGAATTACCTTTTGAAATAAAACAATATTTCATTTTTTGTTTCATCTGTTGCAGAAAGTTGATATGGTGAACTGAAGCCCTCACTGGAGATGGTAACATAACCCCAGCCTGTAGTCCACTTTCTGCCTGCGTATATGGTGTTAGTGAACTTTTTTTGAATACAATCAAAGTCAGTGAAAAGCAGATTGCTAATAGTATCAAGTACAAGAGTTGTTCCGACAGATGCTACTCTGCCAGTATATTCTTTATCTAAGCTTCCTCGAACTGTATATCCTCGTAATCCTAGTGTATCAGTTGTAATTAAAGCCGTCAATAAATAGACTTTGATAATGGCAGTATCAATAGTTTTACCTATAAATATGGGCTTAGCTGCATCATATCCCGGTTCGGGAAAATTGTTTCTTGAAAAATTGGGAAAGGATGTGTCCTCAATTGAATTGCTTAATCTTAACAAACTCGTATTAGTACTATTGAAAATAGTAAATGATGATGTACCTGGTATAAATGTCATTTTGAAATGACCATTTGCATCAGTGGCTGCTGTTGCTAACGAGGATGATGAGTTAAATAGGATTCCACTAGCAGCGCCTGCTTGATAAATTTCTACTTTTTTATTAGACAAAGCAATGGGATATTTTTGGGTTAGAAGTAGCTGACCGGAAAAAACAACAGGCTTGGGCTTTTTACATCCGGAAAATAAAAAGGCTGATATTAAAAGTCCAAAGAGACAGGTGGTTTTCATTCTTCAAATATAATTAAATCTATGTGTCTTTTATTCTTTCGCCAAGCCGTAGCCACTATCAGTTATTCTTAAAAAAATAAGGTTGTTAATTTTTAACTCTTTCCCTTTTATAACTATTTATTGTAACAGCATAGTATTTGCTTTTTGTAAATTGAAGTATAAATCAGCAGCATGAAATACATTTACCTATATCTTTCTTTAATTATTTTTTTATTTGCATCCTGCAATTCAGCCACCAAGCTTCCTAAAACTACAGAGGATAAAACTTTATTCAGTGTATTAAAAAAGCTTGATAAAGATCCAGGCAATACAGAATTAAAAAATACGGTCACCAGCTTATACAATGAGGCAGCAAAGAGCCATCTTGATAAAATTGAAGTGTATACTACATTAACGGAAGCCGACCGCTGGACCAAGATCGTTAAGGAATACGAAGCTTTAAAAAATTTATCAGGAGTTATTGCTAACTCGTCCGCGGCAAAATTGGTGAATGCTCCATCCTATATTAACGAGTTGCAAATTGCAAAACAAAATGGTGCCGAAGCATTTTATGCGCTGGGTACTTCTGACCTTGATATTGGTGATAAGCAATCTGCACGCAAAGCCTATTATGAATTTAGAAAAGTAAATGAATTTGTTCCGGGCTATAAAGATGTTCGGCAGCAAATAACTTTTGCTTTCGAAAACAGTATTATAAAAGTTGTTATTAATCCTGTTAGAGATAATACATTTTTTTATAACAGCATGGGGTGGAACAATTATGGCAACAACTACAACAACGATTTTTTTCAAAGAAGTTTAGCGAGTGACCTTGGCGGCTATTATAACAAAAATGCTCCTGCACAATTTTATACTGATTGGGAAGCAAGAAGGGAAAACATCCACCCTGATTGGGTGGTTGATCTTACATGGATGTACTTAGATATTCCACAACCATTAACCAATCAATACTCAAGAAATATAAGCCGGCAAATTGAAGCGGGCAGAGATACTTCCGGTAAAGTTCAATACCAAACCGTTACTGCAACATTGCATATTATAAAAAAATATTTCACAGCATCCGGTGATATGGAGCTTAGTATAACCGATGTTAACTCAGGAAGAAATATATCAACCAACAGATACGAGGATCGCTTTAACTGGCAGGAAGAATATGCAACGTATACCGGCGACTCAAGAGCATTAAGCAGTAATGATTATGCCTTACTCAACAATAACAATTACCAGGTTCCACGCAGGGAGGAAATTTTAAATCAGCTCTCCCAGCGAATCTATCCACAGATAAAAAGCAGGATTGCTGCAGTTGCTAATTAGTAAGATTTAAAAATATTCTTGTTGAATTTTTATGGATCATTCCGGTTGCCGATGCAAGATAAAAGCCGCGGGAAGACCAACTTCATAAAAATTATTTTTTTAGAGAATTATAGACTGATTGTATAAAAACAGGCTTTTCCATTACTGTTTTAAATTCTTTGGTTGGATCTGAATCAATAATCTGCTTCAACGTTTTACCCTTCTTAATACCTTCCGCTATTCTTTTTCGAACAGTAGTCAGCATGTTCTTATAATCTACCAGGTCTTTTTTACCCGATAAAGCCCCATGACCGGGAATGATTTTCGATTGATCATCCGTAAGAAAAATAAGGTGGTCTATTGCTTTGATCATGCCATCAATACTTCCTCCGTTGGGCTGATCAATAAAAGGCAGACCATATCTTACAAATACATCACCCGCATGAAAAACATTTGATTCTTTAAAATGAATAATAACATCGCCATCGGTATGTGCATTTTTAACATGAAAGACATGTACCGTTTCTCCGTTCATATGAAAAGTAACTGAATCGGTAAAAGTTACTTTGGGGATGGCATCATAAGGGGCGGCCTTTTGATCCATTTTAAAAGCAGCTATAAACTGGTCTGTTGTCAACCTGCGCCGGTTATTTTCATGGGCCACAATGATTGCACCTTCACCACCGAAATTTTCATTGCCACCTGTATGATCAAAATGAAAATGAGTATTGATAACAAACTTCACCGGCTTATCACTCAACTTAGCCAGTGCTTTTTTAATTTTGTCTGTTAGTGGCGCAAACTGATCATCTATCAAAATGATTCCATCCTTGCCTACCAATGCACCGATGTTGCCGCCTGAACCTTGGAGCATGTAGATAGACTCTGTTATTTTGGTGGTTTTTATTTCCACTGTGTCAAAATTTTGGGCAATGGTTTGTCCGGCGAAGGCCAAAAAGCAGGATACAAAGCAGAAGGCCATGAATATTTTTCTCATATAATTTATTTTTTGGTGAATGATATTGAGAGAATCATGTGTGGGCTGGCGTGAGCCGGCATGCATTATCCCTTTTTAATAAAGATAAGAAAATCATCATTTAAAAATAGTATACACAATCCAGCTCATTACATACGCCAGCCCCGTCATGTAAAGCAATTGTACGATTGGCCATTTCCAGCTACGGGTTTCTCTTTTTACAACTGCAAGCGTGCTCATACATTGCATGGCAAGAACATAAAATACTAAAAGCGAAAGTCCGGTTGCAAGATCATACACTTTTGTACCATCAGGTCTTACTGCTGCTTCCATCTTTTGGCGGAGTGTTGTATAATCTTTGTCCTTGTCTTCGCCCACGCTATACAGCGTAGCCATCGTTCCTACAAAAACTTCACGTGCAGCAAAAGATGTTATTAATGCAATTCCTATTTTCCAATCATAACCCAAAGGTTGTATTACCGGCTCAATGCTCTTACCTAAAATACCGGCGTAAGAATTTTCAAGTAATGCAGTTTTTCTTTCTTTATTATATTGATTAGCCAGCGAAGGATTAGCAATAGCAAGGGTTTGATATTTTTCGCTTGCAGCTTTCATTCTCTGTTTAGGACCATAGCTGCTAAGTACCCATAACAGCAGGCTGATAACCATTATAATTTTACCGGCATTAAAAACAAAAACTTTTGCTTTTTCTACCATTGTATAAAAAATATTTTTCCATCTTGGTCCACGGTAAACGGGCAGTTCCAAAATAAAATAACTTCTTTCTATACTTTTAATAAACCACTTAAAAATATATGCCGTAACCAAGGCCATAACCGTACCCAATAAATATAACGCCATCATTACAAGCCCCTGCACACTTAAAAAACCAAAATATAAATGCCTGGGGATAATGAGTGCGATCAGAATTGTGTATACCGGCAAGCGTGCACTGCAGCTCATTAACGGCGTACACATTATT
Source organism: Chitinophagaceae bacterium (assembly GCA_046594375.1). Classification (GTDB taxonomy): domain Bacteria; phylum Bacteroidota; class Bacteroidia; order Chitinophagales; family Chitinophagaceae; genus Ginsengibacter. The sequence continues at coordinate 1,531 of JBKJSX010000034.1, read as the reverse complement.
GTAAGCAATCTTTCTTTTTTATTCTCAATATTTCTTGCGCTCATAATCGCCGGCACTGCACATGCAAAGCCGCTTATCATTGGCATAACGCTTTTTCCATTCAGGCCTGCTTTTCTCATAACCTTATCGGTAAGAAAACTTATCCGTGCCATGTAGCCTGTATCTTCCAGCAGGGTTATCAATCCAAATAATATCATTATTTGCGGAATAAAAATCATTATTCCACTAAGCCCTGCCAGCACACCATTTATTAAAACATCGCTAAACCATCCCTGCGAAAGAATACTTCCCAACAAGCCGCCCAACTTTGCAAAACTCCATTCAATTGCATCCATAGGATATTGCGCCACCCAAAATATACTTTGAAATAATAAAAAAAGTACAGTGATCAAAATAAGGTATCCCCAAACACGATGCAATAAAATATTATCAAGCTTTTCAGTAAACAATGCTTTTTGCAAAGGGTCTGCCTCAACAACTGTTTGCTTCATGATATGTTTTATGCGGCCATACCGAAGCATTATTTCTTCTGCCTGTGTTTTTGTTGGACTAAATTTATTCCTGATCTCAATATTTTCAATCACATCCTGAGTTGCTGTATTAAGATCAAAATTTTCGTGGTTAATTAAATAATGAACCGCACGATAATCACTAAAGCCGGTAAAGCGTTCCTGAATTTCTTTTATTGCCTGTGGTGCCAATGCATTGCTGTTAATAAAATCGCGGGCAGGCGTTTTATATAAATTCTCTGCCGTTTGTTCAATCGCTTTTTTTAATTCTTTTATTCCTTTATTTTTTCGTGGGTTAACCGGTATTACAGGAACACCTAATTCTCTTTCAAGCCCTCCAATATCAATCTGGATATTTTTTTTCTTGGCAATGTCCATCATGGTGAGCGCTACCACAACCGGCTTTTTCAAATCAATAAGTTGCGAGCAAAATAAGAGGTTTCGTTTTAAATTGGAGGCATCAGCAATTAATAAAAAAATATCAGGCGATACATCTTTGTCCTGGTTGATAAGCACTTTGTAACATACCCATTCATCATGCCTTTTGGGATATAAACTATATGCACCGGGCAGATCAATGATATATGCTTTTAGAGTTTCTGATATGTTTGATACACCGGTTTTTTTATCAACTGTAACGCCGGGAAAATTTCCGATCTTTTGATTTAATCCTGTAAGAGAATTAAATATCGAACTCTTGCCGCTATTGGGATTTCCTACTAATGCGATATGTAATGGAGATGACAATTTTTTTAACTGTCGGTAAAATTAATTTGAACTATTAACTCTACCTTACGATTTAAGAAAAGAGATAGAATTGACAAATGTTTTTAGCAGCATTGAACTTTAGTTGACTTTTTTAAGGATTTTTACAAACTTTATATTTTGGTTTTTCACCTCCCCTCTTTATGAAATTACGAATAGATAACCAGGTTTTAATTGATGAATTCTTCCAGGATACCAGGCTATTAGGCATTGTAGCTCCTATAAAGCATTACCAGTTTTGCTGGCATCTTAATCAT
>JBKJSX010000126.1:0-4370 GCA_046594375.1 Chitinophagaceae bacterium | reverse complement strand
ATTGTTTAATTCGGGTATTAATACTTTGTCAAAATTCTTAATTATATCTCCTAAGTTTTTTGGAAAGGGTCTTATGTAGCGCAAGTGCGCATGCGATACTGATGCTCCACCGGTCTGTAATTGAGCACAAGCACTTTTTATAGAACCATAAGTGCTTCCCCATCCAAGCACCAGTACTTTTCCTTTTTCAGGACCGTTATCTAATTTTTGTTCAGGAATGTAATCAGCGATCTTATCTACTTTTTCCTGCCTTATTTTAACCATCATCTGGTGGTTATCGGGATCGTATGAAATGTTGCCGGTTATATTTTGTTTCTCCAATCCTCCAACTCTATGCTCAAGTCCCGCCGTTCCCGGTATAGCCCACGGACGAACTAATTTTTCATCCCTTAAATAAGGTTGAAAAGTTTCTTCATGATGACCGAGTTCTGTTTTAAAATTTACTTCAATTGCAGGCAATTCATCACTTTGTGGAAAGCGCCATGGCTCGGCGCCATTGGCAATGTAGCCGTCACTTAAAAATATTACCGGTGTCATGTGTTGCACTGCAATGCGTACCGCTTCATACACTGCGCTGAAACAATCGCTGGGTGTGGATGCAGAAATTATCGGCATCGGGCATTCGCCATTTCTTCCATAATATGATTGCAACAGATCGCTTTGTTCAGTCTTTGTTGGTAATCCTGTTGAAGGCCCGCCACGCTGAATGTTACAAATAAGCAAAGGTATTTCCAGCATCACTGCCAGCCCCATTGCTTCTGCTTTTAATGCCATACCCGGTCCGCTTGTGGTTGTAACACCAAGGCTTCCTCCGTAGGCTGCACCAATTACAGATGTGATAGCAGCTATCTCATCTTCTGCCTGAAAAGTTTTTATACCAAATGCCTTATGGCGGCTTAGCTCATGCAAAATATCACTGGCCGGTGTTATAGGATACGATCCTAAAAATAATTGTAACCCGCTCTTTTGCGAAGCAGCAATTAAACCATAAGACACAGCCTGGTTACCCATTATGCTGCGATAAGTTCCGGGAGCCATTTTTGCTTTTTCAACAGAATACCTTGTCGTAAAAGTTTCTGTTGTATCGCCAAAGTTATAACCCGCCTGTAAAGCTTTTATATTGCTGTTTAAGATGTCTTCCTTCTTGCCAAATTTTTCTTTTAAAAATTGAATGGTATTATCCAATGTGCGGTTATACATCCAATATAAAAATCCAAGCACAAACATATTCTTTGCACGATCCTTTTCTTTTATGCCCATCTCAAATTCCTTCAATGCTTCTCTTGTCATTTTTGTTACGTCCATCTTTATCACTTCGTAACCTTCCAGGCTTCCATTCTCTAAAGGATTAACACCATCAGGATAATTGGCAAGCCGTAAATTTTTTGCATCGAAACCATCTACGTTTGCAAGTATTTTTCCATTTCTTTTTAATCCTTTTAAATTTGTTTTTAATGCAGCCGCATTCATTGCCACCAAAACATCACATGCATCACCGGGAGTAAATATCCTGTCGCTGGAAAATCTAAGCTGGAAGCCGGAAACCCCCGGCAGCGTACCTTGTGGAGCTCTTATCTCTGCAGGAAAATCAGGAAAGGTAGCAAGGTCGATGCCTAGCATTGCTGTATTATTGGTAAACTGGCTACCCGTTAATTGCATCCCGTCACCGGAATCGCCGGCAAACTTTATCACTACATCCTGTAGAACTTTTTCTTCTGTTTCCATTGTTACAAATTAGTATACAAATTTAAAAAGATATGGCGTGTAAAAGTAATTTTGTTTTAGCCACCAGCCCATTCTGCTTTATACTAAAATAATTAACTATAGATTTACTAAACGCATAACTTCAGCATAATAAATTATCTTAATTTTATTATCTAAAATTTTATAAAAATGGATCTATTTAAATCAGGTAACCCGGCTTTATCGGAAAAAAAATTTCAGAACACAATTTCTTTTGATCCTTCGCAGTCGATGACTGTACGGGGAACATTGAACAAGTTTGGGTTTTTGTTTTTGATGGTAATGGGTACTGCTTTTTATTCGTGGAAAGAATTTAATACAGGCGGAAATGTAATGCCACTAATGTGGACAGGAATAATTGGAGGATTGATTGTTGCCTTCATCATCATTTTTAAAAAAGAATGGGCACCTTATTTAGCGCCTGCTTATGCTTTGCTTGAAGGTTTGTTTTTAGGTGCCATCTCTGCAATTTATAATGATGCGTTTGGAGCAAAAGCTCCCGATCTTATTATGAATGCTGTCGGCTTAACTTTCGGTACCGCAATAGGTATGTACCTTTTGTATAGTTTTAAAATTATCAGGGCTACACAAAAATTTAAGGCAATAATTTTTACAGCAACTGCAGGTATTGCAATATTTTATTTTATTACATTGATATTGGGAATGTTTAATATCAACGTTTCATTTCTTTCGCAAGGAACTACGTTCGGAATTTTATTCTCATTATTTGTTGTTGCCATTGCAGCACTGAACCTTATTCTTGATTTTGATATGATAGAAAAAGGCGCTGAAGCCGGCGCACCAAAATACATGGAGTGGTATGGTGCATTTGGTTTACTGGTAACAATTGTTTGGTTATATCTTGAAATTTTGCGTTTACTTGCGAAACTTAGTAGCAGAAGGTAATTGTCTGAATTTGTCTGAACCATGATTTATTTGATTACAGGATTAATAGGATTTGCTCTTTAAAAGAATAGATTTTTTTTTAATCTTATTAATCTGTTTAATCTCCCCAAATCATGGTTCAAGACTAATATTCGTAAAATCCTTTCCCACTTTTTCTTCCAAGATTTCCATTTTTTACTTTTTCAATTTGAAGTAAAGAAGGCTTAAATCTTTCTGTATTATTAAATGCTTGATAAATACTTTGTGATACAGAAAGATTTATATCCATACCAATAAGATCCATTAATTTAAAAGGTCCCATTTTAAAACCGGATGCTTCCATAATAGCATCAACGTTTTCAAAAGTGGCAATTCCCTGCTCAACAATTTTCATTGCCTCCAGGTAATAATGGCGTGCAACACGGTTCACAATAAAACCCGGTGCATCTTTGCACATCACCGGGGATTTGCCCATTTGTTTGCACAGGTCATAAATTGTTTCTGCAACTTCATTATCCGTTTGTTCACCTTTTACAACTTCAACAAGCTTCATTAAATAAGCCGGATTAAAAAAATGCATTCCAACAACTCTTTGCGGATGCAAAATACTTTTTTGAATATCCGAAACAGATAGGGATGATGTGTTGGTTGCAAAAATTGTTTTGTCATTATTTATTTCTGCAAGCCGGTTGAATAAAGAAACTTTTGCATCTACATTTTCAATGATCGCTTCAATTATAACATCTGCATTGCAATCAGTAATATCTTTTACAAATTTTATTCGCTGAAAGATTTTTTCTTTTTCTTCACCAGAAATTTTTTGCTTGTCAACTAAGTATTGAAGATTTTTTTGAATGCCTGCTTTTGCTTTATCAATAACAGTTTCATTTACATCAAACAAAATTGTATTGAATCCATTTTGCGCTGACACCTGTGCAATACCACTACCCATGGTTCCTGCTCCGCAAATGCAATTTGTGTTGATCATTATTATTTATCAGGATTGTAAAGATCAATTTGTAATTCAGTTATTGATTTGAATCCTTTGTCAGAAGTGACTAAAGGAATTTCAAGGCTTACTGCTGTTGCAGCAATAATTGAATCCGGAATTTTTAGAGAGTATTGTTTTCTGAATAAAATTGCCAGATCTTTTATCGGTTGGTCAATTGAAATTATTGTGAATTCATGTAAGAAACTTTTTATTTGTTTTTCTTCCTTTGGTGTTAAAGATTTTGAGCCAAATAATTCAATTTCGCAGATTATAGATGTATAAAGAATTTTTTGAGATAGATAGTCAGCAATAATCTTATCACCATTCAGAATATAGATAATGATGTTTGTGTCTAATAAAAACCTATTGCCATTCATCCCTTAATTTTTTCTGAATAACTAAGGCATCTTCATCAAATTTTACTGTACCGCAATATTTTAAAGTATCAACGCCGTTAGACTTTACATTTTTTTTCCTGATCCTGGCAATATATTTTTTTACTTTATTTTTTTCTGTTAGAGACATATAAAAATTATATTCTTAAAGATAAAAAAAAATCTTTTAAATTACACCACACTTGTAAACTGTTTCAAAAACCTCAAATCATTTTCACTGAAAAGGCGAAGATCTTTTATCTGGTATTTAAGCATTGTGATTCTTTCTATGCCCATACCAAAAGCAAAGCCTGAATATTTATTGCTGTCTATACCACAATTCTCCAACAATTTTGGATGCGCCATTCCGCAGCCCA
>JBKJSX010000063.1:0-5840 GCA_046594375.1 Chitinophagaceae bacterium | reverse complement strand
AATGATAAATGCGGTAAGTGCGGAATGAAGATGGGGAGTAGCGGTTGCTGCAAAGATGAATTCAAAATTATTAAGCTTAGTGATGCACATAAATTGATCAGCAATGATTCAACAATTTCAGCACCTGTTGCAATTATTGATAATTCTAAAAGTATTTTTGATTTAAATATTTTTTCTTCTGAGCTAATTTCGGATTTTAATAATCATTCCCCGCCTGTATCTCAGGGCATTTCCTTAAATATTTTATACTCCGTTTTCAGAATTTAGAATTTATAAAGTTTTTGTACATCAATAGTATTTAACTGTTGGTGCCTTATGCTATGAGGCATACTTTATTAACTATCTAAAAAAAAATTTATAAAATGAAAACGCTAAATATTTATGCTGCTTTATTGTTCAGCATCTTCGTAATCAATTTTTCCTTTGCACAAACTGCTATAAAAAATGAAACCATCAAAGTATGGGGCAATTGCGGCATGTGTAAAAACAAAATAGAAAAGGCTGCTAAAATTGGCGGCGCTACTACCGCTAACTGGAACGAAGAATCAAAAATTCTGAATGTTAGCTATAATTCTTCTAACTCAAATGGTGAAAAAATACAAAAGTCAATTGCTGCATCCGGTTATGATACTCGTGATATTAAAGCAAATGATAAAGCATACAATGGTTTAATGGGCTGCTGCAAATATGAAAGGAATACTGTAATGTCCAATTCTAAAACTGTTTGCAAAAATCCGGAAGCCTGTAAGGATAAAGCTTGCTATAAAAATGGCAAGTGTGATGTAAACCTTTGTAAAAATATGGCTGAATGCAAAAGTACCTGTTGCAGTAAATCGTAATCAATTTTAAAAAACTTGTTGCCGCCATCATTTACCCAGTGGCTGCAATTAAGTTGGAATTAATTTTTTATAAAAGTTCAAACTTATTTATTTCTTTAAAAATTTAAATTATGAAAACAAATATTTTAATCACAATATTGATTGCCTTTCTGGTAACGGGTTTTATTGCCTGCAATAATTCAGAAACACAAACTGATAACACAACAACACAAACTGATACTTTAGGTATGAGAAAGGTTATGGGTACAGATGAAATGTACACCTGCACTATGCATAATGAAGTAATGAGTGAAAAACCAGGCAAATGTCCTAAATGCGAAATGACTCTCGTAAAACAAAAAATGACAGATGCCCAAATGAAGATGATGAAAGAAGGCACGTATGTAAAGCCAAAAGAATAATATAATGCAAAATAAATCAACTCATATTAAAAAACTTGTAACAGAGCCTTTCGTTAATGCTAATTCAAATCAAAAATGAATAACCTGTCACCTGCTGTATTTTTAATTCCCTTTATTGCATTAATACTTGCAGTGATAGGTTATTTAATTTTATCAAAAAAAGAAACCAATAAATTAATTTTCAAACTACTGTTATTAATTATCATAATAATTGCTTTTGTACTAAATTTCATTTGGGAAATGTTTCAAATGCCTTTCTATAAAGGGATGCAATTTAATATACAATCGGTTGCTGTATGCGCTTTAGCTGCCATAGCAGATGCTCTAATGGTAATATTGATTTATTTCGGTTTTGCACTTGTTTATAAGAAACCATTTTGGGTGCAGCAGTTAACTGTCTTTCGAATTTCTATTTTGGTATTGGTAGGTGGTATAGGTGCAATTTTAGCAGAGTTACGACATACATCATTGGCAAGTTGGGCTTATTCTAAAACTATGCCTCTTATCCCTTTTGTTAATGTGGGACTTATTCCAGTGTTACAATTTATGATTTTACCGGCTTGCATTTATTATTTAAGTTATTGGTTTATAAAAATGAAGAAAAGCATATAAACTATGGTTCAAAAAATTATTTCTCTTTCTCTGCGAAACCGATTTATTGTTTTACTGATAGCAGTTGGTCTGTTAGTGTACGGGATTATTTCTATAAGCAAAAGCCCTATTGATGCTATCCCTGATCTTTCGGAAAACCAGGTAATTGTTTTTACTGAGTGGATGGGCAGAAGCCCGCAGATTATGGAAGACCAGGTAACTTATCCGCTCATCAGCAATTTACAGGGACTGCCTAAAACAAAAAATATAAGGGGCACCTCCATGTTTGGGATGAGCTTCGTCTACATCATTTTTGATGATGATGTTGATATTTACTGGGCGAGATCAAGAGTAATTGAAAAATTAAATTATGCCCAGCGTTTATTACCCCAAAATGTTGTGCCTACGCTGGGGCCTGAAGGAACCGGTGTAGGACATATTTTCTGGTATACTCTGGATGCAAAAGAGATGGATTTAGGTGAGCAAAGAGCCCTGCAGGATTGGTATATAAAGTTTGCTTTACAAACAGTTCCCGGAGTAGCAGAAGTTGCCTCTTTCGGTGGATTCGAAAAGCAATATCAAATTATTGTAGATCCGGTTAAACTACAGTTTTACAATATATCCATAATGGATGTGATGAATAAGGTAAAGTCCAACAACAATGATGCAGGCGGTGGAAAAATTGAAATGGCGGATATGGCTTATGTTATCAGGGGATTGGGGTATATAAAAAACAAAGAAGACATTGAGAATATAGGGGTAGGAAATAACAACGGCATACCGGTAAGAATAAAAGATATTGGAACGCTGCAAATGGGTAGTGAAACAAGGCTTGGTATTTTTGACAAAGATGGGAAAGGGGAAGTAGTAGGAGGAATTGTAGTGATGCGTTATGGTGGCAATGCCGACAAAGTAATCACAGCCCTTAAACAAAAAATGAAGGATGTGGAAAAAGGCTTGCCGCAGGGTGTAACATTTAAAGTTGCTTACGATCGCAGTGTATTAATTGAAGCAGCTTTGAAAAACATTAAAGAAAAACTGGTTGAAGAAATTATTATAGTATCCATCATTGTTATTTTATTTCTATTTAATTGGCGCAGCGCCCTTAGTATCGTTATTCAAATTCCAATAACAATTGCTATAAGTTTTATACTTCTTAATTTATTTAATCTTACGTCTAATATCATGTCATTAACAGGAATTGCTTTGGCTATTGGTGTTATTGTAGATAACGGTATCATCATGTCAGAAAATGCATATCGTAGTCTATCAGAATTTCAAAACAATCATGCTCCAAACAAAACATAATGAAACAGTTTTTTAAAAAAGTAAATTATTATAAAATACCAGAAGCGGAGCGATTAAGCATTATTGAAAAGGCTTCACAAATGGTATCACGGGGAGTATTCTTTTCCACTGTTATTATTATTACTTCTTTTCTGCCCGTGTTTTTATTAACCGGTCAGGAGGGAAAGCTCTTTCATCCTCTGGCTTATACAAAAACATTTATTCTTATTGTAGATGCCATACTGGTTATAACCCTTGCACCCGTACTCATTTCTTTTTTTATGAGAGGAAGATTCCGACCTGAATCTTCTAATCCAATCAACAGGTTTTTAGAAAGAATATATGAACCGGTTATTCGGGCTTGTATTAAATGGCGCAAAACAACTATTGCAATTAATATAATAGCGCTGCTCATTTCTATCCCAATGTTTTTAAGTTTAGGAAGAGAATTTATGCCGCCATTGGATGAAGGTTCAATCCTGTTTATGCCGGTGGCAATGCCAGATGTTTCTAACAGCGAAGTGAAACGCATTTTACAGGTGCAGGATAAGCTGATTAAAGATATGCCCGAAGTAAAATCAGTTTTAGGAAAAGCAGGAAGGGCTGGCACAGCCACTGATAATTCGCCTGTGAGCATGGTTGAAACAATTATTTTGCTAAAGCCAAAGAGTGAATGGCGGAATGGTGTTACAAAAGAAAATATTATTCATGACCTGAATGCAAAACTTCAAATACCCGGTGTTACCAATGGATGGACTCAACCGATCATCAATCGTATCAATATGCTTTCTACAGGCATCCGCACAGATGTTGGTGTAAAACTGTATGGGCAAAATCTGGATACCATCAATGCCTTTGCACAAAAAATAAAAACTGCATTAGCAGGTGTACCGGGCGTAAATGATACTTATGTGGAACCGATAACAGGAGGAAAGTATTTGGATGTTATTATAAAGAGAGAAGAAATTGCCCGCTATGGTTTAACCACAGATGAGGTAAACAGTATTGTTGAAAGCGCCTTAGGAGGTATGCGGTTAACTACTACTGTAGAAGGAAGACAAAGGTTTTCAGTAAGTGCACGCTTTGGTCAGGATTTTAGAAATGATGTGCAGTCTCTAAAAAACTTACAGGTGCCAACAATGAAATTCGGACCCGTTCCTTTATCAGCCGTTGCTGATATAAAACTTTCAGAGGGTCCGCCAATGATCCAATCCGAAAACGCATTATTGAGAGGCGCCGTATTATTTAATGTAAGGGATAGAGATTTGGGAAGTACCGTAGATGCTGCAAAACAAAAGCTGGAGACCCTGGTAACCAAATTGCCAAAAGGCTATTATCTTGAATGGAGCGGACAATATGAAAATTTAATAAGAGGCGAACGTACATTAAAAACAATTCTTCCGGTTGTACTTATCATCATTTTCATGTCAATGTATTTTGCTTTTCATTCCGCACGTGAAGCCTTTCTAAATCTAATCACCATTCCATTTGCATTAATTGGCGGCGTAATTATGGTTTACCTGTGGGGTGTAAATATATCTATTGCAGTTGCCGTTGGGTTTATTGCACTATTTGGATTAGCAGTAGAAACAGGAATTGTAATGGTCATCTATTTAAATGATGCAATGCAGCAACTGGTTAAAGCAAAAGGAAATTCAAAAGAAACTATTACTAAACAAGATTTAAAAGAATACGTTATTCATGGCGCTGCAAGGCGTTTACGTCCAAAAATTATGACCGTGACTGTATCCTTATTCGCCCTGGTTCCTATTTTATGGAGTTCCGGTGTGGGCAGTGATGTAATGAAACCTATAGTGTTACCTATGATAGGTGGTGTATTTACATCTGCCATTTATGTTTTGTTGGTTACACCACTAACATTTTTAATGACCAAAGAATATGAGCTGAAAAAATTTGGGAAGATCGATGTGTTGGAAGTAAAACATTAAACGATGAAAATATTAATTAAATCAACTATCACTTGCCCGCAATGCGGTTATCAGCAAGAAGAAGAAATGCCAACAGATGCCTGTCAATACTTTTATGAATGTATAAAATGTAACACAATATTGAAACCAAAGATGGGGGACTGTTGTGTTTTTTGCTCGTATGGAAATATTCACTGTTCATCTATTTAAAAAGGCAAAAACATTAAACAATGAAAAAATATATATTGATCTCTTTATTATTCTTTTCAGCAATGGCAGTAAATGCCCAGGAAATAGTTAGGCTTAAAGATATCCTGGAACATGTTAAAAATCATAGCACGCATTTGCTTCGGTTTGATGCAGAGATACGTTCGCAGGATGAAGCCGTAAAAGGTGCTTATGCCTGGATGCCCCCCGAGGTAGGTACTGGCTTTTGGATGACACCTTACAATTTAAAGCTTACAAAAAAAGGAGACAATGGAATGACCGGCATGGGGCAATACATGATCACTGCACAACAAATGTTTCCCAATCGTAAAATACAAAATGCTGAGGCTTCTTATTTAAGAGCCATGTCTTCGGTTACTAAAGAAAAAAAGACAGCAATGGAAAATGATCTGTTTGCAGAAGCCAAAAAAAATTATTATCAATGGATGGTGGATAAAAAAAAGATAAGTGTACTTAATGAAAATGAGAAACTTGTTGACTTTATGATTAAGAGCGCAGAGATACGTTACAAAAATGGAATCGGAAAAATTGATGCCTATTATAAAGCCAAAGCAGCTTTAGGTAAT
>JBKJSX010000217.1:0-4889 GCA_046594375.1 Chitinophagaceae bacterium | reverse complement strand
TTTGGCTTTATCAGTATTATTACTTATGCTTTGCTTTCTGTGCCATTACTTTTTGTAAAACAATTTTATCCTGATTATAATTTTCTTTTCAAGATTTCGAGTTTAATTGGCATAAGTTTTTTCATTTATATCCTTCACTACTTTATTTCTTATTTTAATAATACAAAAGGTAGTTTGATGCAAAAAATAATGGGATTTATTTTTAGATTTCCTCTTTTTGTTTCATTGTTTATAGGGCTTTCGTTAAGTAATGCCATTGGAATTATGCAGGGCTATTTAGGGATCAAGTCAGGGTTTGTTCGTACGCCAAAATTTAATACCGGTGATCAAACAAAAAAAATAATTAATAGCAAATACATTCAAACAAAAATCAACTGGTTGAATATTACAGAAGGGATATTAATTTTTTATTTTTTATTTGGTGTGATACAATCCATCTATTTTAAAAATTATGCAAGTCTGCCTTTATTATTAATGGCTCTGGCCGGATTTACAATGATTTTTACACTAGGCATTAAAGAATGGAGACAAAAAGCATTATCTGCACTGCATGATTAATGAACCTAAAATTATTGTCATCATTCCTGCATACAATGAAGAAAATTCGATAGCCAAAGTAATCAATGATATCCCAAAAGAGTTGGTGGATGAAGTGATTGTTGTAAATAATAATTCCAATGATGCTACCGACATCAATGCAAAAAATGCAGGCGCAACTGTACTTCATGAAGAAAGACCCGGTTATGGTTTTGCTTGTTTAAAAGGGATTGATTATGCAAAACAATTAAAACCCTTACCAGATATTGTAGTTTTCATTGATGCTGATTATTCTGATCATCCTGAAGAAATGCCTTTGCTTTTGCATCCTATTTTAAATGAAGGAATGGATATGGTGATCGGATCAAGAGCGTTAGGCAAAAAAGAAAAAGGTTCTATGACGGTGCAACAAATATTTGGCAACTGGCTTGCCACAAGGTTATTAAAAATATTTTATGGTGTTCGATACACCGATCTTGGTCCCTTTAGAGCGATCCGCTATGATAAACTGATGGAGATAAATATGCAGGATACAACTTATGGATGGACTGTAGAGATGCAATTAAAAGCAGCTAAATTAAAAATGAATATCGTTGAGGTACCTGTAAGTTATCGCAAACGCATTGGCTTCTCAAAAATTAGCGGAACTTTAAAAGGTTCAGTGCTGGCAGGTTATAAGATCATTACTACAATTTTTAAATACAGGTGAAATGAGAATAAATTATTTAGCACTTCTTTTTGTGTTAACCTGCATACTGTTTTCTTGTAAACAAAAAGCAGCACCGCCATCACAAGAATTTGCACAAAAATGGTACGCAGGTAAGGCGGAGTTAAGCAGCTTTGCTTTACAACAGGCAAGGTATGGTGAATTAAGAAACGGAGAAGGAGTGCTCATTTTTGTAACAGAAGATTTTTCAAAAGACAAATTAGTAAAGCTTGATGAACCGGATAAAACAGGCGATAAATTACGTGTGATGAAGATGAACATGACCAAAAAATTTGTTACCGGCATTTATCCTTACTCTATGATGCTCTCAGTTTTTACACCTGTTTCTGAAAACGGAAATGAAAAAACGGTAAAGGTAGATTGCTCATCGCAGGAATGGTGCGGACAAACTTTTTCACAATTAAAATTTAATGGTGGTAACTATAAATGGCAACTACACTCCTATTTTGAAAAAGAAGGTGAACAGGATAAAAAGATGGATGTTGTATTATTGGAAGATGAACTTTGGAACCACATCCGCATTAACCCTTCTACGTTGCCGCAAGGTAAGTTATCCTTATTACCGGGATTGTTGTGGCAACGGTTGTCACATTCAGAATTGCAAAAAGAAGAAGCCGTTCTTACCTTGTCAAAAGCTGATACATTTTTTATAAAAGATAATTCTGCACAGCTTTACACTATTCATTATCCGGCAACTCAAAGAACGCTGCAAATATATTTTCAGACAATTTTCCCACATCAAATCTTAGGATGGCAGGAAACTTATCCCGATGGATTTGGCAACAAAAAGATGTTGACAACAAAAGCCAATCTAAAAAAAACCATCTGGTTGGATTACTGGAAACACAATACCATTGCCGACAGCACTTATCTTGATAGCCTGCAATTGATGCGCTATGAATGAATCACAATCTTTAAAAAATAAAATACTTTTTTATTTTTTAATAGCATTCAGCGCCATTGGTTTTTACTGGCTTTGTTATCATACGGAAAGAAAGTTTTTTTACCAGGTATTTGGATTGTATAGTTTTTTGTTTGCAACCTATTTTTTATTGAACCTCTCTTTTTCCAAACTTAATTTTAAATATTTATTGATAGCAGGCTTTGCATTTCGGATGCTGCTTTTATTTTCAATTCCTAATCTTTCCGACGATGTATACCGTTTTATTTGGGACGGAAGGTTGGCTGCCAACGGCATCAATCCATTTAGTCATTTGCCTTCAGAAGTCATGCAAATGTTTCCTGTTACAGGCATTACAAAAGACTTATATGCGCAATTAAATTCTACAAACCATTATGCAATTTATCCGCCGGTGTTGCAGGGAATCTTTTGGTTAGGTGCAAAATTATTTCCAGTAAATGTATTTGCGACGATTGTTTTTTTTAAATGTATAATTTTATTATTTGAAGCAGGCACTTCATTACTTATTCTGCAATTATTGAAAAAGCTTTCATTGCCGAGGCACCTGTCTTTACTATATATTATAAATCCACTGGTGATAACAGAGTTAACAGGCAATGTACATTTTGATGGTGTGATGATCTTTTTTGTTTTGCTTGCTGTTTTACTTCTTTTAAAAAATAACTGGCAATCCTCAGCCATCGGGCTTGCTTTGGGAATTGCAACTAAACTATTGCCTGTTCTTTTTCTTCCTTTATTAGTAAACAAATTGGGTTGGAAAAAAGGCATGCTGTATGCAGCAATTACAGGAGTTACTTCAATAATATTATTTGCTGTTGTATTTGATATTGCCACTATACAACACATGCTTAACAGTATTGATTTATTTATTAGAAAATTTGAATTTAATGCAAGCATTTATTATGTTGTAAGGTACATTGGCACACTTATAAAAGGCTATAATATCATAACGCTGGCAGGCCCCTCATTGATGGTACTTTCTACATTGATCATCTTTTTTATTTCATTCAAAAGAAATAGTAATTCATCACAAATTCTTTTCACTAAAGTATTATTTGTTATCACTATCTGGTTTCTTTTTTCCACTACAGTTCATCCATGGTATGTTTGTTTACCTGTTGCGCTTGGTATTTTTACATCGTATCGTTATGCTATACTATGGTCGTTTACAGCTACCATAAGTTATGCTGCTTATCAAACGAATCCTGTAAAAGAGAATTTGTGGTTAGTAGGAGCAGGTTATATTTTTTTGATGAGTTATGGCTGCTGGGAGGTATGGAATAGAAATAATAATTTGAAGAACATTTCTCAACCATAATGTATGAGCAAAGCGCTGAAGATTTAACTCAGTAAAAGCTTGTTTATTATTTCTTTTTACAACAACCCATCACTGCTGTATTTGATCCATAAGGACATTCAGGAGTTCCCACCAATGGGCAGGTTTTTTTCGGACAATCAAATTTTCCTTCTAATGGACAAGCAGCTTTTTTTGTTGTAAAACCATAGAATATTCCGCTTACCAGCAGCATACCAGCAGTGGCGAGGGTTAAGATTTTAGTTTTCATCTTATATATTTTTTTGAAGATAATAAAAGTTATTCAATTAGTGTATCTTAATTACCGTACCAACTTTCAATTACTTTAGCCGCCGGTTTATCCTGGGGAGTAAAATCAATTCCTCTTTTACGATGGCGTCCATCATCCACATACCATTTCCAAACGAATCCACCGGCAAACCATTTTTTACCTGCAAAGCTTTGATAAAATGCTTCATATGCATTTACCTGTGCTTCATCATTTTGATCGCCACCCTTTTCTTTCCAGGGTTCTTCACCTATATAGTCAACATTTTGATAACCATACTCAGTAAACAGGATGGGACGATTGTGTTCAATACTTATTTTTTCAAGTTCTTCGCAGTATTGCTTCCATCCATTTTTTAAAGAATTCACTGATGGTGTCTCATCTGTTGACAGAGGAAAGTAGGCATCTACACCAATATAATCAAGCTTCTTCCAAAACGGAATTTTTTTATAATCATCCCAGTTAGCTGCATACGTTAATTTACCATGATAGATTTTTTTAAGTGTATCAATTAACGAAATCCAAAAATGAGGTCTTTCTTTTATTGCTCCACCTAATTCAACACCAATGCAAAACATTTCAACTTTCATACTATCTGCAATATTTCCAAAATACAACATGTAATTAAGGTAACTATCTTCCCATAATTTCCAGTCATTATCTGTCTTTAACATAAATGTCCCTGTGTACGTACCATGGTCTATCCATAGGTGCGGTTTAAGCATAACTGCTAATTTTTTTTTGTGCGCAAGTTCAATGCAGCTGATAACTCCATCACCACTTTCGCCCCACCATTGTCCTTTATGATCATATCGAATTATAGGATTTCCCGGGGAACAAAATGCATAAGGCATTACAACTATGCTGTTGGAATGAATATCCACAATCGGCTGCAGCGCAATTGAGTCAATAGGTTTTACAGGGGCTACTACACTTACTCCTTTAATTAAAAAACGTGATGATAAGTGCGTATGAAGAGAAGGGGATTTATCAATATTAACACAGCCAATTACATTGACAAAAAAATAAAAGACGAATAATATTCTGGTGATGTAAAATAGCAAGAGCTAAAATTATTAAATTATTACTAAGTCAACAAATTCGTGGCAACTCTTCTCCT
>JBKJSX010000185.1:0-5207 GCA_046594375.1 Chitinophagaceae bacterium | reverse complement strand
TGCTGCACAAAATTTTTTGCAACATACAGTAGCGCCACGTCCAATTTGTTTTGCAAGCACAATTGATAAAGATGGAAATGTAAATCTCAGCCCGTTTAGTTTTTTTAATTTATTCAGCACTAATCCGGCGGTTATTGTTTTCTCACCAGCACGCAGGGGAAGAGACAATACAACCAAACATACATTACAAAACATTTTAGAAGTTCCTGAAGTTGTAGTAAATATTGTAAGCTATCACATGCTGCAACAGGTGAGTTTAAGCAGTTGCGAATTTCCAAAAGGGATTGATGAATTTACAAAAGCAGGATTTACAAAAGAGCCTTCGCAAATAATTAAACCGCCAAGAGTAAAGGAAAGCCCTGTACAATTAGAATGCAAAGTGCTTGAAGTAAAACCTCTGGGAACAGAAGGCGGCGCAGGCAATTTAGTAATAGCAGAAGTATTAATGATGCATATCAATGAAAGCATTCTGGATGAAAATGGAAATATCGATCAAAAAAAATTAGATCTGGCAGCAAGACTTGGCGGCAATTGGTACACGCGGGCAAATGCATCTACCATTTTTGAAGTTGAAAAACCAAATACACATGTAGGAATTGGTATTGATGCGCTGCCGGAAAATATAAGAAACAGTAAAATTCTTACCGGTAATAATTTAGGGCAGCTTGCCAATGTAAGTGAAACCCCTTTTGTTGATCCTGCTTTTGAAGATGATAAGTTGAAAAATATTTTTCTATACTTCGCTACCGATCCGGAAGAAATGGAAAATGAATTACACCTGTATGCAAAAGAGCTTTTGCATACAGGAAAAGTAAAAGAGGCATGGCAGGTACTCCTGGCTTTGAATTAGTGGAGACCTGTCTGAATCCTGAAGTTTCGGAGTTTGAAAGGTGTAAAAAAATAAATTTGCTAACTTTATATTAATGAGTTCGGCAATAAAAATATTACCACATTATACTTACGAAGAATATTGCCTTTGGGAAGGCAGATGGGAGCTAATTGATGGCATTCCTTATGCAATGAGTCCTGCGCCTATTCCACAACATCAAAGAGTTTCCGCAAACTTAATTTATGAATTTGAAAACGCTATAAGAAATAAAAAATGTAAACATTGTAAAGTTTACGATTTTATAGATATCAAGGTATCCGAGGATACAATTCTGCAGCCAGATGTAGTAATTGTTTGCAAACCAATCACAAAAAACTTTCTTGATTTTCCTGCAGCATTAGTTGTAGAAATTTTATCCCCGGCAACAGCATTTAAAGATCGTCATGTAAAATTTTCACTTTATGAAAAAATGGGGATAAAATATTTTTTGATAGTTGATATAGATAAGAGAACAATCGAAATTAACATTCTTGAAAATCAACAATATCAACTAACAAATTACAGCGACGATAATCCATTTCACTTTTTGTTGGATGACGATTGCAATATTGATGTTGAATTAAACAATATCTGGGAGTAGATATTTTAGACAAATTATATTCTGAATAAAAACAATGACGAATATATATAGACAAGGAGCTGTTGGAGCATTGCTTGATGTATATGAACAAGCCATTTCAGATCTCAAAAAAGCAATTGAAGATATTCCTGACAATGCTTTAACGATTATCATAGACCCGCAAACAACTGACGAAAATTGTAAATCTCTCCAAACAATTTTATCTCATGTAGTACACTCAGGTTATGGCTACGCCACCGTCATTCACAATCTGAAAGGATACAATGATACAAGACAAGGCAAAACCTATCATTTAACCATTAAAGAATATGTAGAAGACCTGACCCAAATTTTTACATATACCGAAAATATTTTTAAAGAAATTAAAGACACAGAATTAGAACAATTTGATAATTTATCAAAGATAAAAACAGGGTGGGGGCAATTCTATGATATAGAGCAAATGGTCGAACATGCAATTGTTCACATTCTTAGACATAGCCGACAAATTGATAAAATTAATTCATCGAATGAAAAAGCTACCAACAACATAAATAGATAAATTTTTTATTTTGTATAAATTTACTCAATGAAAAGGCTGGTCATCTTACTCCTAATCTCTCCCATAATTTCTTTCTCTCAGCAAAATTATTCTTATAAAAATCTTGCCCTGGAAGGCGGAGGCATAAGAGGTCTTGCGTATCCTGGCGCAATAAAAGTGCTGGAGGAAAAAGGCATCATGAAAAATATTGAGAAAGTTGTTGGTACTTCAGCAGGAGCGATCACAGGATTAATGGTGTGTTTGGATTACAGCAGTTATGAAATAGATTCGGTTTTCCGATCATTAAAAATCCAGCAGTTTAATGACGGTAAAAGTATCTTTGGAAAAGTACGCAGATTAAAAAAAGAATACGGAATATTTAAAGGTGAAAAATTTGATAAGTGGCTCGGGAAGTTAATTGAATATAAAACCGGTAATGTAAATACAACCTTTGCAGAACTACACCAGTTGCATCAAAATAATAAAAGATTTAAAGACTTGTATTGCACAGGCACAAACATCACAAGGCAGAATTTACAAATTTTTTCACGGGAGAATACTCCTGTTATGCGATTAAGAACAGCAGTACACGCCAGCGGATGTATACCTGTATATTATAAACCTGTGGCTATTGATAGCTCATGGAATGAGGTCTCAATAAAAAATAATAAAAACAAATTCGATCTCTATGTTGATGGCGGTATGATAAACAACTTTCCTATAAATCTTTTTGATACTTGTGTAAACGGAAGTGACCCTTTTAATTGTAAAGACTTACGATATAACCCTGAAACACTCGGATTAAAATTAGAGCGGCCAGAGCAGATACGACAATTTGAAAATGGAATTACAGCTATTGCTCCTCATCCCGTTGCATCATTAAAAGATTATAAGCTTGCTCTAATAAACCTGTTGCAGGAAACGCTGGCAAGAAAAACTGTTGATCTTGAGAACGAAAAAGGGCGCACTATTTATATAAGCTATGGAAATGTTTTTGGTAAGATCCGTAAAGTGAGTGATGCAGAAAAAAAAGAATTATTTAATAACGGTGTAGTAGCTGCAACAAAATTTTTTAACAGCAAGCCTCCTAACGATCCCAGATAATACTGCTTTGCCCGTCTCCATCTCAAAAGTTACCTTTGCCAAAATTTACAAATAGAATAATGAGCACACAGCATTTATCAGAGCAGGAAATAATCAGGAGAGAAAAATTAGCCGAATTAAAAAAGTTAGGAATCGATGCATATCCTGGAGCGCTTTATCCGGTGAATACAACTTCGATTTTTATAAAAGACAATTATAAAGGTGAAGAATCCCGATTGCTATCGGGAAAAAATGACCCGATTGCTATCGGGTTTGCTGATGTTTGTCTTGCAGGAAGGCTAATGAGCATACGTGATATGGGCAAGGCAAGCTTTGCTGTATTGCAGGATGGCATTGGAAAGATACAGATATACGTTAGAAAAGATGATGTAGCAACCGGCGAGGACAAATCACTTTATGATATTGTCTGGAAAAAACTGGTTGACATCGGAGACATCATCGGCGTTAAAGGTTATGTTTTCACAACAAAGACCGGTGAAACTTCTATTCATGTAAAAGAGTTTTCTATCCTTACCAAAGCATTGCATCCTTTGCCGGTTGTAAAAGAAAAAGACGGCGAAACTTTTGATGAGGTAACCGATCCTGAATTTCGTTACCGCCAGCGCTATGCAGATCTCATCGTTAATCCGCATGTAAAAGAAACCTTTATCAAGCGCACAAAAATGATGAATTCGATCCGTGAGTTTTTAAATGCACATAACGCTTTGGAAGTTGATACACCGGTGCTGCAAAGCATTGCCGGCGGCGCTGCAGCAAGGCCATTTGTTACGCATCACAATGCATTGGATGTTCCTTTTTATTTGCGCATTGCCAATGAACTTTATTTAAAGAGATTAATTGTTGGCGGCTTTGAATGGGTATATGAGTTCAGCAGAAACTTTCGAAACGAAGGGATGGACCGCACACATAATCCTGAATTTACAGTGCTTGAATTTTATGTTGCTTACAAAGATTATTTGTGGATGATGGAAACAACAGAGCAACTGTTGGAGAAAGCTGCTTCCGATACAAACGGAACAACAAAAGTTTTATCAGGCGAAATTGAAATTGATTTTAAAGCTCCATACAAACGCATTACAATGTATGATGCCATAAAAGAACATACAGGTTTTGATATTTCAGAGATGAATGAAGATGCAATAAGAGATGTTTGTAAGCAACTGCACATTCATGTTGATAACACAATGGGCAAAGGAAAATTAGTGGATGAGCTATTTAGTGAGAAGTGTGAAGACAAATATGTGCAGCCAACCTTTATTATTGATTACCCGGTAGAGATGAGCCCGCTTACAAAAAAGCATCGCTCTAAACCCGGTTTGGTAGAGCGTTTCGAGTTAATCATTAATGGAAAAGAAATTGCCAATGCCTATACTGAACTGAATGATCCTATTGAGCAAAGAGAACGTTTTGAACAGCAGGCTCAGCTGATGGCACGGGGTGATGATGAAGCCATGTTCATCGATCATGATTTTTTACGTGCACTTGAATATGGAATGCCGCCAACAAGTGGTATCGGTTTTGGTATCGACAGGCTTTGCATGCTCCTTACCAATTCACCATCTATACAGGATGTTTTATTGTTCCCGCAAATGCGCCCTGAAAAAATACAAGGCGAACAATCTTAAAAAGAAATTATGAAGGTTAGCGGTTTTACCTTTATCCGCAATGCGATAAAATACGATTACCCGATCGTAGAATCCATAAAAAGTATTTTACCTGTTTGTGATGAAGTAGTTGTTGCTGTTGGAAAAAGCGATGATGCAACTTTATCACTCATTCAAAATATTAATCCAAAGATCAGGATTATTGAAACTGTTTGGGATGAAAAATTTAAAGAAGGCGGTGAAGTTTTGGCGGTGGAAACCAACAAAGCTTTTAATGCTGTGGATGCAAACAGCGACTGGTGCTTTTATATACAGGGTGATGAAGCCATTCATGAAAAATATCTTGATACTGTGTATGCAGCCATGCAACAATATAAAGATGATAAAAATATTGATGGCCTACTATTTAAATACCTGCATTTTTATGGCAGCTACGATTATGTTGGCAACAGCAACAAATGGTACCGCAATGAAATAAGAGTGATAAAAAATGCTCTTATCATTTTTTAT
>JBKJSX010000068.1:0-5314 GCA_046594375.1 Chitinophagaceae bacterium | reverse complement strand
GCAGGATACAACTTTGCACGGAACATATGTTAGCATCTGGAAAAAAAAAGCTGGTAAATGGAAATTTGTTTTGGATGCGGGGAATGAGGGAATAGGGGATAAGAAATAAGGAATAAGAAATAAGTAAGTAAGATTTAATTATAGAAATTAATAATCTTACAAATTACAGTAATTAGAAAAACAATGGTGCAGACAAATTCAATAATCCCATAATCATAGTAATCTAATAAATCATGGTTCAGACGATTGCATTTGTAACAGGAGGATTTTCAGGCGAAGCAGAGATCTCTTATAAATCAGCAATTACAATTGAAAAAAATATTGATAAAGAAAGATGGAATCTTTATAAGATAGATATTACAATTGACGGATGGTTTTACGAATCACATTCAGGAAATAAAATAGCCGTTGATAAAAATGATTTTTCAATAACTATTGATGATCCTGATAGCTATCGTAAAAAAATTACTTTCGATGCTGTATTGATCGGAATTCATGGCACGCCGGGGGAAGATGGAAAATTGCAGGGCTATTTTGATACGCTTCATATTCCTTATACATCCTGCGATGCTGCAACATCGGCGCTTACATTTAATAAAAGTTTTACAGTTGCTGTAGCTGCTTTTAATGATATAGATGTTTCACGTTCAGTTCTTCTATTTAAAAATAGTTTTACCAGCCCCGATGAATTAGTTAAAAGTCTTCGCTTTCCTGTATTTATTAAACCAAATAATGGAGGATCCAGCATTGGCATGAGCAAAGTAAATTCACCCTCAGAAGAATTAGGTAAAGCAATTGAAAAAGCATTTAAAGAAGACGATCAGGTACTTGTAGAAGAATTTATCAGTGGGAGAGAACTTACCATCGGCGTTTTTACATCCAAAGGAGAAATAATTGCTTTGCCAATAACAGAGATAATTTCTAAAAAAGATTTTTTTGATTATGAAGCAAAATACTTAGGCGCCAGTGAAGAAATTACCCCTGCAAAAGTAGATGATTCAGTAGCAGATAATATAAGAGAAGCTGCCATAAAAATTTATCGCGTATTTAATTGCAGGGGAATTGTGCGAATTGATTTTATTTATAATGAACAGGAAGACAAACCTTATATGTTGGAAATAAATACTGTGCCCGGGCAAAGCGAAGCCAGTCTTGTTCCCCAGCAGGTGCATGCAATGGGTTGGACCTTAAAAGATTTTTACACAGCATTAATTGAAGAGTGTTTACATAATTGATATTTAAATTGCATCTTTAACCCCGTCTCTAACAACAGCAATGAAAAAACTCTTAGGATATCTTACCAGGCAGCCTTTTTGGGTAAACTTATTAGCAGCATTAGTATTGGTGTTTTTAATCGGATTTTTGTTTTTGCAATCTCTAAGCTGGTTTACAAATCACGGTGCATATTTAAAAGTGCCCGCGGTTAGAGGACAAAATGTAAATAATGCAATTAAGATATTAGAGTCGAAAGGCTTTGATGTAGTGATACAGGATTCACTTTATTTTGACAGTATTCCAAAATATTCTGTGATTAAGCAATTGCCCGAACCCGATGCAACAGTTAAAGTAAACCGGACAGTTTTTTTAACCATCAACAGGGCCGTACCTCCGGCAGTAACTATGCCTAAGCTGGAAGGATTAAGCTTCAGATTTGCCTACGATATGTTGCAAAGGAACCATCTTAAGTTAGGCGATACTATTTATCGTCCCGACTTTATGAAGGGGTCGATACTGGAACAACAATACAATGGTGGCAGAATTAATGCAGGAACTAAAATACCGTGGGGAGCAAAAATAAATTTAATTATTGGCGGAGGCTTGCAGTTAGAACAGGTAATAGTGCCCGATCTTGTTGGAATGACTTTTACTGATGCCAGGGCATTGTTGGAGACCAAAGGCATTACGCTTGCATCCATCATTGCAATGTCTACAGTAAAGGATACAGCCGCAGCTTTTGTATATAAACAAAATCCGCAAAGGTTCGACATAGATAAAGTAACACCTTTGTATATTCGCCCGGGGCAAACCATGGATCTTTGGCTTTCGCCTATCCCCCTTGATGCAGATAGTTTAAAACAAAAAGATCATAAAGATTTATACCAATGACAAATATTACCATCGAAGAAGTTAAACAAAGATTAGATGCCGGTGAAAAACTTAACCTTATTGATGTAAGAGAACCACATGAAAATGCAGAGTTCAACATAGGGGGAAAATTATTGCCGATCGGCAACATTCAAAGCATGCAGATCGAAGATATTGAAGACCTGAAAAATGAGGAAGTGATATTGTACTGCAGAAGCGGAAACCGTAGTGGCATAAGCGCTTCTATCCTTGACCAGCTTGGCTTTACCAACACTAAAAACCTTGTTGGTGGCATGCTTGCCTGGCAGGAAAAATATAACCGCTGAAGGGGAGCTAACAGTCTTCCACTTCATCAGCAACAACCCATTTGAATATCCAACTGTAGTTGATGTGGAAGATAGAATGTTAGAATTTATTGTGAAGTTCTGCCTCCTCTCTGCAGGAGAGGAGGTTAGGAGGTGAGGCTTAGAATTTAATATTTATCGCTGCCATAAAATTGGTTCCCGCCATAGGAAAATAAAAATTTTCTGTTGCCAGACTTCCTGAGTAGAAATAGCTAAATGTATAACCATTCGGTTCATACTTCTTATCAAAAATATTATTAACCTGCAACACAAAATTTATTTCCTTGGCAATTTTATTACTTAATTTAAAACTTGCTCTTGCATCCTGTACATAAAATGGATCAAGACTTCTTGAAACTTGAGCAGTGTTATCAAGAAATTCTCTTCCCACATATTTTGACAATAAACTAAATTCTGTATTTCTAAACGGAATAAAATTTATAGTAGCACCTGCAACTATGTTTGGTGAAAATGAAATATCGGTGTTGTGATATTGAAAAGTTTTTTGTCCGCCATTATCATAATCATCTATATACTCAGTAAAATCTTTTATTTTATTGCGGCTAAACGCAATGTTTGCTGTAGCGTTCAGCCATTGCAATAAGTCGGCTTTCCCGGAAAATTCTAATCCCATACGATAACTCGATGGAGTATTCGTTCGGGTATATGATCCCACGTCATTAATTTTTCCTGTTAATACAAGTTGGTTATAGTAATACATGTAATAAGCAGTTGCACCAAAAGAGTAACTCGAAGTTTTCTTTTCAACTCCTAACTCTACGTCATGTAAAATTTCTGCTCTTGGAAGTTGATTTAATCCTGCTTCAAAATCATCACGGTTTGGTTCTTTGCCTGCCATAGAGTAAGAGAGGTAAGCCTGATAATTTTTATTGTTATAAGTAACTCCAAATTTTGGATTGATGAACAAATAATTTTTATTAATTATTAATTGGGGATTATTCTTAAAGCCATTGATATTATATTTTATCGCCTTTGCCTGTATGTCTGCAAAGCCTTGCCAATGGCTACTTAGCTGTTGCTGCAGCTTGGTGTAAATATTAAGATCCTGCTTGTTTGCAATAAGATCAGAGTACCGATAATCTTTCGGAACACCAACTTCGGCGTAGGTGATAAGGTTGTAATGTTTTCCATCATATTTATCCCAGCCACCTCCAATAGTTAATTGAGTTTTATTGGTTTGTTGTTGTAAAGAAAATATGGCACCGTAAAAATTATTATCTAACCACAACTGCCTTACTAAATTGGTTTGTTTAATTACCTGCGTTCCGCTCCTGTAATCAGGTAAACCATAATCAGAAAATTTTTGTGAAGCTTTGTACTCTTCATAATAACCATAGCCTTTTGTGAAAAATGCTGCAACATTAAAACCCCAAATGTTATTTATTTTATGATTATAAAAAAGCTGGTAGTGTGTTTGCCAATAATTATCGGTTTGATTGCTGAATGGATCTCCGGATTTTTCAGTTCCTGCAGCATTGTAGGTTCTGTTTGTTGCAAGATCAGTTGCTGATACTCCATACCACGATTGGTAAGTTTTTTCTTTTCCTGAAAAAATATTTAACCGTAAAGAACTTTTTGAAGACAACCATGCAGTGCTAACATAAAAAGATTTAAGATCGGTAGATGCCCTGTCAACATAACCATCGCTGCTGATTTTTGATAATCTTCCATCAACCGTAAAATTTTTTCCCAATAAACCTGAGCCGAATTTTAGTGTGTTCTTCCATGTATTAAATGATCCATAGCTGTTGTTTAATTCGGCGTAACTTTTATCATTAATTTCATTGGTAGATAAATTTATTGTTGCACCAAAAGCCCCGGCACCATTGGATGATGTGCCCACACCACGTTGTACCTGTATGCTGTTCACTGAGGAAACAATATCCGGCAGGTCAACAAAATAAATTCCCTGGCTTTCAGCATCATTGTACGGGATTCCATTAATGGTCATGTTTATTCTTGTGGCATCTGTTCCTCTTATGCGAATGCCCGTATAGCCAACGCCATTTCCTGCATCAGAATTTATCACGACAGACGGCGTTTGATTTAAAATAAAGGGAAGATCCTGCCCAAGATTTACTTTCTCAATATCTTTTTTTGTAAGATTGGTTTTTGTGAACGGTGCTTTATCATTAGCTCTTACCGATTTTATTTCAATAGGCTGTAAAAGCAGCGTATCATTTTTTTTATTTTGAGAATTGGCTGAAAGAACAACAACAGAAAGTGCAAACAGAGTAATAATTTTTTTCATGGCATACATAATTTTATTATTAAAAATCTACAATGCCCACAAAAAAAGGAGAATAATTAAAGATGAAACTCCTCCCTTCGCAGGTATTATCCTGATCAGGTTCAGCGGGTATTTTCTCAGCGATCCTGCCAACTGGCGGAAAGCACCCCGGGAACTTTGCTTCTATTGATAGAAGCATTGCAAAGGTATATGCAACAAAAGGATTTAAACAAAAAAAATATTGATGTAACTTTTCTCTGGTATAATCGTAACAATAAAAAAACTATATGAAAAAAATATTTTTCTTCTTACTTCTCATAAGCTACGCTTGTTTATTTGCCCAGGATAAAACTGTCATTAATGATAAAAATGCCGAGTCAAGAAATGTAAAAGCATTTCATGCCATAAAAGTTTCGGATGGTATAGATCTTTATATAAGTTATGGGGATGAAGCTGCAGCAGTAAGCGCATCAGAAATAAAATACAGGGACAGAATAAAAACAGAAGTAGAAAATGGTGTGTTGAAAATTTGGTATGACAGAGATGAGCTTAATAAAATAATGTTTACCAATAAACGAAATCTGAGGGCTTATGTTTCTTATAAAGAACTGGATGCAATAACAGCATCAGCAGG
>JBKJSX010000259.1:0-7692 GCA_046594375.1 Chitinophagaceae bacterium | reverse complement strand
TGAAATATCTTTTACCACGCATTGAAATCCTACGGGCAGATCATGTTCTTTTATCAATATTGCGGATTGCTCAACCCATTTTTGATCTCCATATTTTGTGCGCATACAAAACTCCATCACTGTTTCTTCTGCATTTCCTTTAATCTGTGTTTTATATTTATCTGTAACTCTTTGCAGCCAGTCTGCATCTACTAATTCAGTAAAATGTAAACCAGCTAACTCCTCAATGCTGTAGCCCGTTAACATAAAAGCTTTGGTGCTGGCAAATGTGATAAAGCCATTTAGTGTAGTTGTGTACATAACAACTCCTGAGTTTTCAATAAGATTTCTGTATTTGATTTCACTTGCAGCAAGCTCATCCTTTGCAGTATTTCGTAATTCTATATCCCTGTTTAAACGGTAAAGCAATCCAAAAATTAAAATAAATGCAATTACTCCTCCAATTACTGCAGTTGCTGTATTATCAGTATTTGTGTTTTTGTGTTGATATGTCCGGATAATAAAATAGAGGAATGCAAAAAATGAAACTGACATTATGTACAGAATACTTTTTTGCATGTAAGGTATCTTGTGAAAAATAAAGTTTTTCATACGAAAATCGATATTGGGAGCCTATTTGAATTGTATTTAGGTATGGCTTGCTATATAACTCCAAATCCTGTAAAATATTGGATGATAACACACAAATTCTTTACATGGTTTTTAAGTAAGCTTTCACTTATGCATTTAACAATGTAATTAATGAATGCGGGCACAAATTTTTCTCATCTGCAAATACAATCCCCCGCTGGATAACTGGCTGATTAAGTAAGATAATAAGTGCGCCGCTGGTCCCTTTTTTATTTCCGTAGTTTTGTATCACATGAAATCAGGGTTCGTAAATATTTTTGGTAAGCCCAATGCCGGCAAAAGCACACTGCTGAATGCTTTGATAGGAGAGAAGCTTGCTATTGTTTCTCCCAAGGTGCAAACCACACGTCATCGTATCAAAGGCATTTTAACCGCAGATGATTACCAGATCATTTTTTCCGATACTCCCGGAATTATAGAACCCAAATACAAGCTTCATGAAAAAATGATGCAGGCAGTGAAAAGCAGTTTGGAAGATGCAGACCTCGCATTATTAATTGTTGATATAAAAGATGATTTACAGGAAGCGAATGAGATTTTTACTTCACTGCACTTAAAAGCACCGTCAATTGTTATAATTAATAAAGTTGATATAGTTGGCGAGGCAGAAGTAAATAAAGCGAAAGAGTTTTTCCAGCATCAAAAATATTGTAAGGCAGTGGTAACCATTTCTGCTTTAAGAAAAAAAGGAGTTGATGAGTTACTAAAAATAATTTTAGATTTTTTACCCGAAGGCGCTCCCTTTTATGAAGATGATAATTTGAGTGATCTGCCTACAAAATTTTTTGTGGGCGAATTGATAAGGGAAAAAATATTTTATTTATACCAGGATGAGATTCCATATCATGCTGCAGTGCTTGTAACTGAGTTTAAAGAAAAACATACGTTGACAAAAATTGGCGCAGATATTATTTTGCAGAGAGAAACTCAAAAAGGTATCGTATTGGGCGAAGGTGGCAAAATGATTAAAGAGTTGGGAACCCAGTCCAGAAGGGACATTGAGCAATTCCTCGGAAGAAAAGTTTTTTTGGAACTCTTTGTAAAAGTGCGGCCAAAGTGGAGAGATAATGAACTTCAGTTGAAAGAATATGGGTATTAATTTCTAACCCTCATCCCAAATTAATCGGGAAAGGTTTGAGGAGATTTTTATAATTAAAAAGATTTCATCACAATTATTTTACTGCTTATTAATTTTTAAATAATAATGAATTCATTAGGACGATTATTCAGAGTTAGCATTTTTGGTGAATCGCATGGCGTAAATGTGGGAGTAGTTATTGATGGTTGCCCTCCCGGTATTTCTATAACTGTTGAAGATTTTTCTGCTGATCTTGAAAGAAGAAAAGGTGGAAGAAAGGGTACAACGCCAAGAAAAGAAGATGATATACCGGAAATTGTAAGTGGTGTTTTTAATGACAGATCTACAGGAGCACCTATTACCATTTTATTTAAGAACAGTAATACAAGAAGTGGTGATTATGAAAAGCAAAAAGCAGTACCAAGGCCGGGGCATGCAGATTTTGTTGCTTCAAAAAAATTTGATGGCTTCCAGGATTACAGAGGTGGCGGGCATTTCAGCGGAAGATTGACGGTTGCGTTGGTGGCAGCAGGTGTTGTTGCAAAAAAAATATTAGCCCTCACTCCTAACCCCTCTACAAATGTAGAGAAGGGAATTACAGTCACTTCAACAATTTTGGAGATAGGTGGAGAAACAGATCTCGATAAAGGATTGCAAAAAGCAATTGATGCAAAAGATTCTATCGGCGGAATTGTTGAATGCCGTGTGAATGATCTGCCAATAGGATTAGGCGAACCATTTTTTGATTCCGTAGAGTCATTGTTAAGCCATGCAGTTTTTGCAATACCCGCAGTTCGTGCAATTGAATTCGGGACGGGGTTTGCAGCCGCGAAAATGTTTGGCAGCAAACACAATGATGCTATTGAAAATGGAAACGGGAAAACAATAACTAATCATGCTGCCGGTGTTGTAGGAGGAATAACAAATGGAAATGAACTTGTTTTCAGGATTGCTGTAAAGCCAACATCCTCAACTCCCCAGGAGCAACAAACATTAAACATGGAAACCAATACATTAGAGACATTCTCAGTAAAAGGACGTCATGATCTCTGCATTGCTTTAAGAGTGCCGGTAGTGTTGGAATCAGCCACAGCAATAGTTTTAGCTGATCTTATGTTGTTGTCTAAAAAAATGTCTATAAAATAAATTTACATGCATTCATTTATAGTAAATGCATCCTTGCAAATTCTTCCGGTAGTAAAGGATAAACATCCTTACTTATGGGTTGATGAAGCCATTGCGATCATCCGGCAATCCGGAATTAAATATGAAGTGGGACCATTCGCAACTATACTAGAAGGGAAATATGAGGAAGTAATGGAGGTTGTAAATAATGTGAATGAATATCTTTATTCAAAAGGTTGTACTGAGTGGATAGCTTCTGTTCAAATTCAATTAAGGTGCGATAAAGATATTACAGCAGAAGAAAAAGTTGCCCCATTCAAAGTCTGATTTTTGTTACATTTATCTTTCCCAGTTTTTTAAAACCCAGATCCAAAATTTCAAAATCTTTTGCATTGGGTAAACTATAATGCCACCATTCGGTTTCCAATGATTTAAAACCATATTTCTCCATAAGATCTTTTAACAGATTCCTGTTTTGTAAAATTTGTAAGGGCAAAGCCATAAAAGTTTGATGTGCAGTATCGCTAAAATTATCAAAAGCTGTACCCATAGGTAATTCTTCTTTTGTTTTTAAATTGATAACTGTAAGGTCAACTGCAATACCGCGGTTGTGCCCACTTCCTTTTTTAGGATCTGCAACATAGCGGTCATCTTTTATTGGCTCCCACATTTTTTCCGTTACGCAATATGGCCTGTAAGCATCAAATATTTTCAAACCAAGATCCATTTTATTCAATTGGCTTTGTACATGCTCTAAAGCCTTTACAGCAGGCAACCTTAAATAAGTTGTAGTTATTGAAGGATATAATTTTTTATGCATAAAATTATTGCGTGTTGCATATCGGATATCAAGTACAATATTTGGAATAACTGCAATATCCATCATCTTTTTATTGCTGTCCTTTTGCACTGTAGAATTAAATAATCTTGCATCTTTTATCACCCACAAACCGTATTTATTTAAACTGGTATCCTGGGCGCATAAATTATTTATTGTGGAAAATATTAATCCAAACATTATTGCTGATTGCAATTGAAATCTTATTTTAACAGCCATATTAAATATCCGGTTTTAAAAAATACCCTGACGATGGAGGCTAAGATATTTAATATTTAAAACTCATGCTTAAATATATCAGAGCTTGTTTGGGTGCATTACAAAATATCGCAGCCCCAAGTGGTTTGTGTGGACACAAACCAAGGCACCGCTTCGGTAGGTGTCTCCACCTACCGAAATCCGGAGTGGCTATTTGGAATATACCCCGTTACTTCACTATTGTTTCTATTGCCTTCTTCTTTTTTATTTCCTGTAAACAAAAACATGGCGCAGTGGATAAGCAAATTATTGCTACTCCTGAAGAAATGGATGCAAAGGTTACTGAAAACAGTAAAGAAGTTTTGCAATATGCTTTGGATAATAATGGAAAAATAAACGATTCAATAAGGTTGAGCCTCGCAGCTATTGTAGATTCATTTTACCATAAAAATAATTATGTAAATGTTTGGAGTAAAAATGAAAACTGGGATCCGTTAGCTGATTCATTGTACAATTTTATTAAGGGATCAGAGGCGTATGGATTATTTCCGGGAGATTATCATTTCAAAGATCTTTCAGCAATTAGAACCATGCTGGCTAAGGATTCGTTAGCAAGAAAAGATGCAATTGTTTGGACAAAAGCAGAACTTATGCTCAGCGATGCTTTCATGCAAATATCAAAACATTTAAAGCAGGGGAGATTATTGCCTGACAGCATTTCTTTATCAGCCAATGCAAATCTTACTAATGATTTTTTTATAAAAAATTTAAATACTGTAATCGAACACAAAACACTTATCCCATTTCTAAATACACTTGAGCCAACGCATAAAGGATATATTGAATTAAAGAAAGGGTTAAAAAAATTTAGTGACAGTATGGATAGAAGAGTTTACACTTATGTTTCGTATCCTTTCAAAGATTCAATTGCATTTATTAAGAACCTGCAAAAAAGATTACAGGAAAGCAAATACATTGATCCATTGCCTGTCTTACCCGATTCAGAGCATCTTGCAGTGGCTGTAAAAAAATTTCAAAAGCATATTGGTAATAAAGCAGACGGAAGAATAAGTTCATCATTAATTAGAAGTTTAAATTTAAACGACATAGAAAAGTTTAAACGCCTTGCCATAAACATGGATCGTTATAAACAGTTACCAAATCATCTTCCTGAAAAATATATTTGGGTAAACCTGCCCGGCTATTACTTGAGAGTGATTGATGATGATACAACTGTGTTTGAATCGAAAGTAATTGTTGGCAAACCTGCAACCCGCACTCCACAACTTAACAGTGAGATAACTGATATGGTTACTTATCCGAAGTGGACGATACCTAACAGCATCATTAAAAAGGATATACTGCCTGCGATGAAAATGAATGTGGGTTACCTGGCACGCAAAGGATTTCAGCTGGTTGATCTTAACGGAGATCCAGTTGATCCATATTCAGTTAACTGGGCAAAATACAGCAAAGGGATACCTTACAAAGTTGTGCAGGGCAGCGGTGATGATAATGCACTGGGAATTTTAAAATTTAATTTTGATAACCCTTACAGCGTTTACCTGCACGATACAAATCAACGGTATCTTTTTAAAAATACTGCACGTGCATTAAGCCATGGGTGTGTACGTGTACAGGAATGGCAAAAGCTTGCTTATTATATTGCAGCAAATGACAGCATTAATCAAAAGCCCGGCTATGTTCCCAATTATACTATTGATTCGATAAAGACATGGCTGGCTAATAAAGAAAGAAAAAGGATCACTGTAAAAAACCGCATACCATTATATATAAGATATTTTACCTGTGAGGGTAAGAATGGTAAGATTGTTTTTTATGATGATATTTATGGCGAAGATAAAATACTAAGAGAAAAATATTTTGCACGTAAATAATTCGTTTAATAAATATCCTTTAATTTTCGCACTATTATTTAGTAACCAAATTGGATTTTTTGAGGAAATTGAAATTATACCAGATGCATATACTCTCCCGGTTATTTTTAGTTGTGCTGATCTTCATTTTCTCAAATGATAAACTTTCAGCACAATCTCATCGCCAATCAAAAAGCAGGAAGGCAAAGCATTCAACTTTATCCCGGGATTCTTCGGTAATTAAAACCAGAGCACCATCATCCCCCAAAGAAATAGTTATTAAGTATGGTGTCGCAAGTTTTTATGCAAAAAAATTTAACGGCAGGCAAACCGCAAATGGTAATACTTTCAGTTCACTAAAATTTACAGCAGCATGTAATGTATTGCCACTTGGTACATGGGTAAAAGTAACCAATCTTAAAAACGATCTGTCAGTAATTGTCTATGTAAACGACAGACTTCATCCAAAAAATAAACGTTTAATTGATCTCTCAAAAACAGCAGCGGAACAACTTGATTTTATCGGCAGGGGTATAACAAAAGTTAAGGTTGAAGTATTAGGAAAACTTAAACGT
Organism: Chitinophagaceae bacterium; assembly: GCA_046594375.1. Lineage (GTDB taxonomy): Bacteria > Bacteroidota > Bacteroidia > Chitinophagales > Chitinophagaceae > Ginsengibacter. Next base: position 1,371 of record JBKJSX010000259.1, on the reverse strand, counting down.
AAGTAATAATTTTATTTTTCATGCTTACTACGATTAAAATACAATGTGATACCCTGCTATATAATGTTGTTAAATAATTTCTTGGTTTGAATCTAAGCCAGTATTTTTGCCCGAGTAAGAAAAAAACAATTTTATGAAGAAATTAATTTTATCTATTATTTCAATATTACTTGTATCATGCGTATTTGCCCAGAAGGCGGATTATCGTAAGCGATCTACGGTTGGAGTAAGTTTTTTTTTAAATGATTTTCAAACAGCCGCTGATATAAAAAAGAATGGTTTAGGAAGTGTTATAAGAGCTGAAAATATTTTTAAGTTCAACAGAATGGAACTGGGAATTGCCTTTAACTATTTAAAAGGTTTGTCCAATCATGTTGATTTCGCCGGAACTTTGGGTGCATCATTACTAGATTATCCTATTCCAAATCAGCCCGCTGTTGGTAGTAGAAATCTTTTAATGGAAGCAACAGGAAACCTTAATATAAAATTATTAAGCGATCATTATTTTTTAGTTCCTTTTGCCAGTGTTGGTTTGGGAGCGAGCAAATACCAAAGCTCTTATGCAGCATTTTTGCCTCTTGGTATTGGGTTACAGGTAAATTTTATCGATGAAGGTTTTATAATCCTTAATTCTCAATACAGAGTACCTGTTACCGATAAAGCGGCTTCGCATTTATATCATAGTATCACTTTTGCTGCCAGCATTGGCGAAAAAAGGCAAGCTCCTCTTAAAGTTGTTGAGATGCCTGTTGTTGAACCTCCGAAAGATCGTGATGGCGATGGGATTGTTGATAGCTTAGATGCATGCCCTGATCAGGCTGGACCGGCTTCATTGAATGGTTGCCCCGATCGTGATAATGATGGTATCGCAGATAAAGATGATGCATGTCCTGATGTTGCAGGTTTGGCAAGATATAAAGGTTGTCCTATCCCTGATACCGATAAGGATGGCATTAATGATGAAGAAGATAAATGTCCAACTGTTGCAGGTGTTGCAAGATACCAGGGTTGTCCCGTGCCTGATACAGATAAAGATGGTGTAAATGATGAAGAAGATAAGTGCCCTAACGAAGCAGGTCCTGCCTCAAATTTTGGATGCCCTGTAATTGCTCCTGAAATAATTGAGAAAGTAAATGTGGCTGCAAAGAATATTTTCTTCGCAACAGGAAGTGCAAAACTGCTTGCTAAATCTTATCCTTCTTTAAACAAAGTTGTTGCCATATTAACAGATAACCCAACTTATAAAGTTGATATCGCAGGACATACAGATACTACAGGAACACAGGAAAAAAATCATGTATTATCTCATGACCGTGCAAATTCTGTAAAAGCATATCTTGTAAGCAAAGGCATAAACGAAAGCAGGATGAG
>JBKJSX010000240.1:0-8182 GCA_046594375.1 Chitinophagaceae bacterium | reverse complement strand
GATAATGTTATTGGGTTTGTTAGCAATATTATTTGTAAAAGGAAGGAAGGAAAAAAAGAATGGCTTAACAGAAGCAGCACACACAAATACTGCGGAAAATAAAGTTGAAAAACCCGTTGAATTTATTATTCCCCAAAACCCTTTGGCAGATGCAGAAAATAAACTTGCCGAAGGAGATTCAAGACAGTTTTACAAAATGCTGGATATTTCGTTACATAAATATTTATCTGAAAAATTAAAAGTTCCCATTGAAGAATTAAATAAGAAAAAGATAAATGAACGGATGGATAAATATAATATAGGAGTTGGCACAACTTTATTGGTAAATTCATTGTTGGCAGATATAGAGCTAAGCTTATATGCGCCGGCTTATACTGAATCGCAAATGCAGGAAACGTATGAAAAGGCAAGTGAGGCAGTGTCGTTAATTGATAAACAGATTTTCTGATATATCGGGAGAAGTGAAATGTGATACGGGAACAAATACATTCTTTTTTACGTCTGACTTTTCACGTATCACGAATTAGGCATCTGTGAATTTATAACCAATGCTTCTTACTGAGTGAAAGTATTTAGGGTTGCGGCTGTCGTCTTCAAAATACTTTCTAAAGTTTAAAATAAAATTATCAATCGTCCTGGTAGTTGGATAAACATTATATCCCCACACCGCCTGTAATATCTTTTCTCTTGTTACTACTTCACTTTTATTTTCTATCAGAAGCTTAAGGAGCATCGCTTCTTTTTTTGTAAGAGAAAATTTTTTGCCTTGCTTGTTGGTGCCTTCCAGTGCTTTAAAGTTGATGTTATTCTTACCAAAATTATACTCATCTGCAACAGAATCTTTGGAAGAGATACGTTTACTTTTATCGATAAGTTTGGTTACTCTTAGTAAAAGCTCTTCAAGATTAAAAGGTTTGGTAAGATAATCGTCAGCACCTTTTTTTAAACCTAATATGCGGTCAGCGCTGCTGTTCCTGGCGCTCAATATTAATATCGGCACTTCATTTCCCTGAAGTCGAATATTTTCTGTAACGCTTATCCCATCCAGTTCAGGGAGCATCACGTCCATAATGATGAGGTCAAAATATTCATTCTCTACAGCCTTTAAAGCTTCTGGTCCATCAAATGCTGAAGTAACCTCATAACCATCCATCTCTAAATTTAATTTTAGGGCATCGTGCAAATTTTCCTCGTCTTCTACTAATAATATGGAGATCTTTTTTTCAGACATGGTGTAATTTAATTTCAAAAATACTGCCGTGTGGAGTATTGTCAGTTACAATGATATTACCATTATGTTGCTCAACAATTTTTTTTGTAAGATATAATCCAAGCCCCGTTCCTTTCGCTTCTTTAGTATGCAGGTTACCTATGCGGTAAAATTTATTAAATATCTTATCCTTTTCATCTTCAGGAATTCCTTTGCCTTCATCTTTTATCAAAAGTATTATTGTGTTATTACCTGTTAGATCTACATAAATTTTTCCTTCTTTGCCAGAATATTTTATTGCATTCTCTAAAAGATTATTTATGGCCATCTGTAACAACAGCCTATCGCCGGTTAAATAGATATCGTTGCCTAAGCTCAATTGAATATTTCGTTTTGGAAAACGTATTTTAAAATCGTTCACACTTTCAGTAACAAGTTCTGCAAGATCGATCTTTTCGGTCGTAAGCATGTACTCGCCAGCTTCTATTTTACTTGTTAATAACAGGTTGTTGCAAAGAGTATTTAATCGGCCAGCCTCCTGCAGCGTGTTTGATATGAGTTGTTGTTGCTGCTCCTCAGAAAGTTTATGTTTCTGCAGTGTTTCAAGATTCAATTTGGCAACAGCGATTGGCGTTTTTAATTCATGCGTTAAAGCCATTATAAAATTTTGTTGTTGCTGCGATTGCTTGAACTGCCTGCGTACAGCCCTGAAAACTACAACTGCGCCCACAACTATCAGTAAAAGAAATGTTACACCTTCTCCAATGAATTGTCCCGTTTTGCGACGCTTCTCATCTTTTATTTTACTTATTTCTTTTTGATCATTAAGTTTAGAAGGATTTAATTCACTGAGTTTGTAATCCGTCATCATTTGATTTTGATTGCTCAATGCAATGAACCACCAAATAAGCGCAGCAATGATATAGGTAAGCAAAAACCAATAAAGAAAGTAAATGGTTCGTAAACGTTTTATTTTTAAGGAAACTGTGAGTTTTGAGCTTTGCACCATGAGCTAAAGATTTACTTTCTCAACCCTGATACCAACATTTAAAATATGCTTTAATGGATTTTCTCTCATGATATGGGCAATGGTGAAGGTATAGTTGCCAGCCTTTCTAAATGGTACGGGTCCGGGAGTAATGTTTTTTCTTATTTCAAAAATATCATCGATGCCGGTGCCTTCCCAACCTTTTGCATCGTTGCCTAATTCAATATTTATATTTTGAAAATGAGCACTGTCTGCAGGTGCCTGCGAACCCAAAGTAAGCCAGAGGTTGTTATAATTGTAAGCATCAGTGTGGCGCACTACAATATATACGTTGTATGCAGCCGTAGTATCCGCTATTGTAAATGAGAAGGAAGGTTTATTATTATTAAACCATACCTGCTCGGGTATCTGAACTGTTTTTTCGAACACCCCTATTTTGGCGCAGGAAATAAAAAATAAAGAAGATAGAATTATGAAGAAGAATTTTTTCAATCGGATTGTTTACAGCAAAAATATTGTTTATCGTTCAGGTTATAAAACATTCAGAATTTGTTCTTTTAATTTTTCCAGTTCATCTTTCATAAGCACAACACACTTTTGAATGTCAGCATCATACGCCTTGGAACCGGTCGTATTTATTTCGCGACCGATCTCCTGCAATACAAAAGATAATTTTTTGCCCTTGCTCTCTTCATTATCCTGTAAAATAGTTTTAAAATATTCGCAGTGGTTGGCAAGCCTAACCTGCTCTTCACGCAGATCAATTTTTTCTACGTAATAAATTAATTCCTGCTCAAGCCTGTTAGTGTCATAATTCTCTGCCCCAACATTTTCTTCCAACAACTTCACGAGCTCCTCTTTCATTCTTTCTTTACGGCGCGGCTCTAATTTCAATATTTCTTCTTCCTGGGCATTTATATTTTTTATTCTCAGCAGTAATTCTTTTTCAATCGATTTGCCTTCATCCGTACGGTGGTGATTCAATTCTTTTAATGCCTGCTCAATAACTTTTTTTAACTCTTTCCAGTCATCTGTTGCCAAAACTTCATTGGCAGGGCTTACTACTTCAGGCAGGCGCAGCAATGCACTAAGTACTGAATTAGTATCTATCTTAAGTTCACCGGCCAATGTTTCTATTTGTTGATAGTAAGCTTTTATAAGATCAGTATTTATGGTTACAGGCTTTGTAGATCCATTCTGTTTTATAGTAATAAGGCAATCAACATTGCCACGCAGCAGGCTTTCCTGCAAAATGTTTCTTACATCAAATTCATAACTTTTTAATAGAGGAGGTATCTTCAAATAAGTTTCAAATGATTTTCCGTTGAGCGATTTTATTTCAACTAAATAAGTTTTATCATTAATTGTTTGCTCAGATCTTCCAAAGCCTGTCATAGATTTTAGCATACTACTAAATTGTTTAAGGGTTACAAGTTAAACAATTCCTGCTGTGAAAATCTTTTCACCCGTGGTCGTAAACTTTTTTCTTTATTTTCAGAAATATAATGGCTAAAAAACTAAAGCAGGTAAATTAATAAAAATAAAAAAGCCCGACTTTTTAGTGACGGGCTTTGCTATATGGATGGGTTAGTAAGTACAGGAAAAAAATTCCTTACACAATATTAAAAATATTTTTTACTAACACGAAAAAAAAATGAAGTTTTTTTATCAACATTTTTTTTTGATTTGTGGATAAGGGACACGTTTATTAAGTGTGATTTTTATTTTTTGAACGATTTTATTTTCAGAATTATTTTTATTGCAGATCGTAATTATAATTTACTCTGTTAAAATGCCTGTGAACACTGCATTGTGTGATGTAAGATTTTTATTTGAAACAAAATAATTGGTGGCATTGTTTTATCAAATGCAGTTTTTCTTTTTAAGGCATTTCTATTTTTGAGGCAGAATTTAGAAAAAAAATATTTTAATTTTTTTTTAAAAAATTAGATAACCGACCAAATTTTCAACCTGTACCTTTGAATTACATAAAATTTGCAACATGAAATTTCCTACGCCGGTTTCAACAAAATGGCTCGCATCATTTATAAATGCAGAAGTTCTGGGTAAGGAAAATGCAGAAGCAACAGGCATCAATGAGATACATTCTGTTGAAAAAGGTGACATAGTTTTTGTTGATCATCCAAAATATTACAATACATGTTTACACAGCGCAGCCACTTTTATTATCATAAATAAAAAGACAGACGTACCCGAAGGGAAAACTTTATTGGTGACAGATGATCCTTTTGAATCTTATTTAAAATTGGTAAAGCATTTTAATGCATTTGCACCGGCAACAAAAATGATAAGCGACACTGCAGTGATCGGCAAGGATACTATTATAATGCCTAATGTTTTTGTTGGCAACAATGTGAGTGTTGGCGATAACTGCATTATTCATCCTAATGTTTCTATTTATGATAATTGTGTTATAGGTGATAATGTTGTTATCCATTCAGGAACTGTAATTGGCAGTGATGCCTTTTATTTTAATTCAAAAAAAGACAGGAGTGTTTGGTATAAAAAAATGGAGAGCTGCGGCAGGGTTGTAATTGAAAATGATGTGGAGATTGGAGCCAATTGTACGATTGACCGTGGTGTTAGCTCTGAAACAAAATTAGGACAGGGATCAAAACTTGATAACCTTGTTCATCTTGGGCATGAAGTAAGTGTTGGAAAAAATTGCATCATCGCAGCGCAGGTAGGCATTGCCGGTGGAACTAAATTGGGAGACGGCGTTACACTTTGGGGACAGGTAGGTGTTAATAAAACGATTACCATTGGCGACAATGCTGTAGTGATGGGGCAGGCTGGTATCACATCGAGTATCCAAGGCAATAAAACTTATTGGGGCACACCGATAGAAGAATTCTACAGCAAACGCAAAGAGCTTGTATTAATAAAACGTTTACCGGAAATTTGGGAGAGAGTAAAAGATTTACCACCATCCCCTAAAAAGAAATAAATCTTACTCACTAAATGTGAAGTATCATATTTAACAGCGAGAGTAAAATCATCTAACTGTTTAATCAATTTCTAATAAAAATCATAAGTAACAACTTTAAGACCCTTTACTGGATAGGAGAATAATCATAGGGCAACATGTTGCCAATTTTTTGAAAACCCCAATATCCATTTGATGTGATATTTGTTTGTTCAAAATAATAACCATTCTCTTCAATTACGATTGACTCGCCTTTTGCAACACTTACTGTAGAAACCTGGAAATCCTTTTTTGCTTTTGGATCAAAATTAAAATACGCTGGTTCCGGTTTTGCTTTGGTAAATATCACGATCATGTCCGGTTGGTTAGGGCGAAACTGAACCGTTTTGGTGCTGTCATCTTTTACATAATTTAAAGCGAGGTAAGAATCTTTAACACGAATGCTTGATTCTTCCTCATTATTTTTTACAAGAAACTGTACTTCAAATCCATCATCAGATAATGTTCTATTAAACAAGCTCCGCATAAAATGTAACTGCGATCCGATATACGCTTTATTCCTGTTCTGCATCCATACAGCACCTTTTTCAGCAGTACCCTTCATCTCTTCAAACAAAGGATAGCCAACAAACTGCGCATTGTTGTTTTCGTATTCATAAGTAAATGAATCGATAGCAAATTTTATATTATAACCCAATGCAAAATTTTCTACCAATAATGGTTCTGCAGCCAGCACTTTTAAGCGGTTTCTTTTTTTACTGAAATAGAATTTTAAAACTTCAGGATTTTTGATAAATGTTTGCAGGCTGAATTCACTTTTGCCAATAAAATTTTCTGTAAAAAACTGTCCATATTTCTGCCATCCATCTTTTACTTCATTGGAGGCAACAATGGAAACTTCCTGCATAGCTTTTTCTTTGGGAATTAATTCTATCACTAAATTTTTATCATCAGCAGTTGAAGAATTTATCCGCATACTTTCAGTTTCATATCCCGTAAAGGTTACTATCAGTTCGTACCCGCCGTAAGGTAATTTTAATTTAAAATTTCCTTCATTATCTGTAGCTATTCCAAACGTGGTGTTTTGTGCAAACACTGATGCTCCGTATAATGGAGCTCTTGTAGTTTTGTCGATTACCTTACCTGTAACGGTGTAGTTCTGTGCAAACATCGTAGTTGCAAAAAAAATAAAAGTAAAAAACAGAAAGGTTCGCTTCATATAAATATTGTTTATTGCTTTAGCAAGACACATCGTACTTCTTACATCAATATCGTACATTCTATAGATGATTTATTCTTTGTAAAGTTGCACAGGTGTTGGCGATGGTTTCGTTAATTGGTGTAAACTTGAAGCCCGGCAGTGCATCTAAAATTTTTGTGTTATCAAAATAAACTTTGGCAAGCGCTGTACGTGCTGTTTCCTTTGTTACCAATGCTTGTTTACCGGTGAACTTAGATTTAATTGCTTCCCATCTCCAAACCATTGCTGCTATTGCGGGGCTCACTTTTTTTTGTGGTATTTGTTTGCCGAAGCAATTTGCTATGGCTGTAAAAATTTCTTTGTAAGATAAATTTTCAGCATTTAAAATAAAACGTTCTTTGTTTATTTCACTATTCATTAACAGGATCATTGCCCGTGCAACATCTGCAACATCTACCACTCCTGTAACTCCTTCAGTATACCATGGAAATTCATTATAAACTGATTTGAAAATTTCTGAAGAACCTTTACTCCAATCGCTGCCGCCAAATATGATGGAAGGGTTCACTATCACTGCCTGCAATCCTTCTCCTATTCCCCGCCACACTTCCAGCTCTCCTAAATATTTTGATCTGCCATACTCGCTGTTACTGCTTTCTTCAGTCCAGTTCATTTTTTCGGTAACGGTTTCATTTTCTCTTATTCTTCCCAATGCAGCAACAGAACTCACATGCACCATTTTTTTTACACCTGCATCCAAGGCAGCATTAACAACGTTTGCTGTGCCTTCAATATTTACTTTAAATAATTTGTCTTTATTTTTTTTATTGAATGATATGACCGCTGCACAATGATATAGTTCGCTTATTTCCTGCATGGCTTCTTCCAAAGCTATCGTATCGAGTATATCACATTGTACAGTGATCAGATCTTTATGACTGATGGACGGAGGAGAACTGTTGTAAATTGCTTTTACTTTATTTCCCTGCACAAGCAACTGCGAAATTAATTCACTGCCTACAAGCCCTGCACCTCCGGTAACTAATATCATGTACGCAAATTACAATAAGATAGCACAGAAATTAATCTCCTGCTCTGCTCATTTTTAGTTGTCAAAAACAGTTGGATATCGCTTAAATTGCACCAACATAAAATCATCATATGAGATATATTTATGCGTTAGCTGCAACCCCGAAGAGTAATCTAAATCAACATAAACATTTTATGAAACTACTTCTCCTTTTATTATTACCCTTTTCTTTGATAGCACAAACTATTGATGAAAACATTTCTGGCTCTGCTAAAGCAATGGCTTTTGTAAATTCTTTAAGTGATATGCAGAAACAAAAAGCCGTATTTACATTTGAAGAGATGAATCGTTATGAATGGCATTACCTTCCTGCGGCAATGGTTTTACGGACCGGCATTGGTATAAAAGATTTGGAGAGTACACAAAAACAGCTATTATATGATTTGCTGAAAGCTTATTTAAGTAATGAGGGATACACCAGAACTCAAAACATTATGAGTTTCGAATATTTATTAAAAGAATTGGAACCTAATAATCCAATCAGAATACCTGAAAATTATTATGCAGCTATTTATGGTAGTCCCAATAGAGACAGTACATGGGGGTGGAAATTCAGTGGGCATCATGTTGCTCTTAACTTTACAGTAGTAAATGGTCAGTTAGCATTTGCACCATTCTTTTTTGGGGCCTATCCGGCTGAAGTAAAAGATGGCCCTAAGAAAGGTATGAGAATATTAAAAGATGAAGAAGACCTTGGATTTGAACTGGTGAATTCACTCAATGTGGAACAAAAACAAAAAGCAGTT
>JBKJSX010000284.1:0-8833 GCA_046594375.1 Chitinophagaceae bacterium | reverse complement strand
ACTGCTGGTATTATTAACAAAAGATGATTGATTTGAATAAGGATCGTTTAATCTTTGGGTATTAGCCAAGGAACCACGAAGTTTCCAATAACTTATAATATCTCCTTTTTTTACATCAGGAAATATATCAGAAATGATAAGACTTAAACTTGCTCCGGGGTAATGATAATCCCTGTTCTTTGCAGGAAGCACAGAAGCAGTTTCGAACCGAAGTGAATAAGTAAGGAAGGCTAAATTTTTGTAGCTGATAAAAGCTTCTCCAAAATAAGCAAACTGTCTTGATATTTTTAAATTGGGTAAACCATTATTATTTCTTAATAACCGTCTTCTGGAAATTTCCGTGGTATTACTGCTATCTGTACGGGTAGAATCTTTAAGGCGGGTACCAAACACAGCAAATTGTTGTGTTTCATAGTCCTGCCACATAGTACCCCCTAATAATCTTGTTGTAAAATCACCAAAAACTTTTTTTGCTGTGGCAGTAATTGTATGATTGTATCCTTTATATTTTCTGTAATAATTATCTAATGTGCCACCCGTTGCTTGTGTTAGAAAAAATGATTGTGGATGCGTAAATACATAACCATCATTTTGGTAAGTATCATACCCAAACCTACCTGCTAAGGAAAGCCATTTAGTAGGATTGATATCAATACCTAAAGTAGCAATATAACGTTTGTTTATATCGCCGCTTGTATTGTGCTTAGCACTCCATAACGGATTGTCGTAATCTGAATTTACATTCGCGTTGAATAATGTAAGTTTATTGCTGTACTCATCCTCAAATCTCCTGATATCATTATCAGCAGGCCATAAATATAAAGTTTGTAAATATCCATTAACTCCTTTTGTTGGTTTAGAATTATCGGCATTTATATATGAGATAGAAGGAGTAATTGTAATATACTTTCCGATTTTAGTATTGTTACTAAGTTTGAAATTATATTTAGTATAAGTATTGTAAGGAATTACACCCTGGTTGTCAAAATATTGGCCTGATAATCTAAATCCCATTTTCTCAGTCCCAAATTCTAATCCTAAATTATGTGTTTGAGAAAAGCCGGTTTTGTAAAAATGATGGAGATTATCATAAAGTTGCGTGCCTTCTGCCCATTTTGGACCATATGCCTGAAATTGCCCCAAGGAAGGTGGAGTAGGCGGATTTCCATTAGAACCCGGACCATAATCATTATTAACTTCTGCAAAGCGGGTTATTTTTTGTAGCCTGAAGTTATTATCATATGAAACCAACACTTTTCCTGCAGTGCCTTTAGCTTTTTTGGTAGTAATTACAATTGCACCCGAATTTGCCTGGCTGCCATATAATGCTGCTGCTTCAGGACCTTTTAAAACAGTAATAGATTCTATATCATTGGGATTTAGATCTGCCATGCGATTGGTATTATCACTGTTCCTGTTATTACCATCAGATGCAAGACCAATACCCGAACCGCCCTGAGAGTTTGTATTTAATGTACTGTTATCCAAAATAATTCCATCTACAATAAATAAAGGTTGATTATTACCGGACAATGTATTAAAACCTCTCAATACAATACTGGATGAACCACCTGCAGCCCCGCTTGTTGGGGTTATAGTAAGTCCTGCAACTCTTCCCTGCAAGCCGTTTACAAAATTCTCTCTTTGGGTTTCAGCAATTTCTTTACCAGTAACGCTTTGTGCAGAATATCCTAATTCTCGTGGATTTCTTTTAATATCCAACGCTGTAGTTACTGTTACTTCTTCCAAAACTCCCTGTGTAGTTGTTAGTGTAACGTTTAAACTTGATCCGGTCACTCTTACTTCCCGCGGGATATATCCAACACCGCTTATTAATAATACATCACCCTGAACAGCATTAATAGTGAAGCTGCCATTAACATCACTCTTGGTTCCGGTTCTTTTTCCCTTCACTATTACAGATGCAAATGCAACCGGATTATTCTCACTTGACAAAACCCTGCCTGTAACGATATTATTCTGCGCAGAGGTTGATAATGTAAAATGGATAAAAAGAAAAGCCATTATAGCTGTGACAAACTTTCTCATATGCTTTAATTGTTTTTAATAGTAAAATTCAACAATAAACAGACAACATATATACTTTAATTGCTGCTTTATTTTTTTGATAAATATTCAGTTTTTTTTGGGAGCATATTTTTGAAGAATATGGGATAAAAAAGGCAAACTAAATATATTTTTAATATTTAATGTTTCCGTTTTATATATTTCTTCTTTTTTAAAATAATAACTCCTGCATCTGCATTTTTTGTTGCAGTATCCTGTATGTTTTCACTTCTATCTTCTTCATCTTTTTCAAAGTAGTTTGAAAAAGTATTTGCCAGTTTTTTTGCCTGGTAAACATTGCGGTTATATTTATTCCCTAAAATAATTATCGTTACCGAATCAGGCACAAGCCGCATTAGCATTGTATTGTTGCCATGCCACCAACCGCCATGAAAAATAATTTTTTTGCCGCTGGGATAAATGTTCATCCTCCATCCAAATCCATAATTTTTTATTCCAGGCTTTTCATTGCTGTAAGGTGTAAAAGCTTCTTCTAATGTTTGTGCACTAAAAAGTTGGTTGTTGTATAATGCCTGGTCCCACTTTAAAAGATCTCTTGTTGTGCTGTAAATATTTTTATCACCAAAACCTTTATCTAAAAAAGTAAATTGCTCACGTCTTCCACGCCAATCGTAAGAAGGCATTGCTTTTTGAATATCGTTAAGATTAAAGACATAAGTGTCATTCATTTTTAGCGGAGTAAAAAAGTTATGCTGCAAAAAATCAGCATAGCTTTTCCCGGATGCTTTTTCAATGATCAATCCAAGTAAAGCATAATTGGTATTGCAATAAGTAAAACGTGTGCCGGGTTGTGAAGTTAATGGTGGTTGAAATTGAATCAGGTAATTCAACACATCGGTATTGTCGGAAAATTGTTTTACATCCCAACCAAGTTTCTGCATAAAATAAAGATAATTGGGTAGGCCGCTCCTGTGGCTGAGTAACATTTTTACTGTAATACCATTGTAAGGGAATTTTGTAAAAAATAATTTTACATCATCATCTAATTTTAATTTGCCTTGCTCTACAAGTTTTAAAGTTGCCATTGCTGTAAAAGTTTTTGATACAGAGGCAAGATGAAAAGCACTGTGCTCATTCAGTGAATCTTTTTTCTGAAGATCAAAAAAACCATTATACTTTTCAAAAATAATCTGTCCTTTTTTAGCAACGAGGATGCCGCCATTAAAGCCGGTTCTCACAAGTGTTTTTTCATAGAAAGATTCTATGGCATCATAATATTCTTTAAAATCTTCCGGGCTTATATTTTCCGCAACAGGAGCAGTGTACGTAACTGAATCCTTTAGGCTGGGAGCTTGTTTTGAAGAGCTGTGTGAACATGCAGTTAAAAAAAATACTGTACAAAAATATATAAGGAAAGTTTTCAAAAAGGACATTACAGATCAATAAAAAGTTAACAGGTTATATTTGCAAGATACAGTACAAAATTAATATGGCAGACAAAAAAACAACCAGCTATCCTAAGGAAAAAATCAATATTCTTTTTTTAGAAAACATTAGCGATGCAGCAATAAAAAAATTTGTTGATGCAGGCTACTCATCAGTAAAAAAGATCAGTGCAGCATTAAGCGAAAAAGAGTTGATAAATGAAATAAAGAATGTTCATTTATTAGGCATACGATCTAAAACACAGCTCACAAAAAATGTTTTATCTCAGGCTGAAAAATTACAGGCGATAGGATGCTTTTGTATTGGTGTAAACCAGATTGACCTGCAGGCAGCAACAAAAAAAGGAGTTGTAGTTTTTAATGCACCTTACTCCAATACCCGGTCTGTTGCTGAGTTGGTAATTGCATCTTCAATCATGCTGATAAGAAGAATACCGGATAAAAATAAAGCGGCACATGATGGCATTTGGTTAAAGGAAGCGAAAGGAAGTTATGAATTAAGAGGAAAAACATTGGGCATTATCGGATACGGAAATATCGGGTCGCAGGTTAGTGTACTTGCAGAATCACTGGGAATGAAAGTTATTTTTTATGATGCAGAAACCAAGATGCCATTGGGTAATGCAGAAGATAAAAAAACTCTAAAAGATGTACTTGGCAATGCAGACATAGTTACACTTCATGTTCCGGAATTAATGTCTACAAAAAATTTAATTAATAAAAATAACCTGAAATATTTTAAGAAGAACAGTATCCTTATTAATTATGCCAGAGGAGAAGTGGTAGACCTTATTGCATTGGCAAAAGCCTTACAGGATGGGCAATTAGCCGGTGCAGCAATAGATGTATATCCTGTAGAGCCTGAAAAAAACGGAGATAAATTTACAACACCGTTGCAGGGATTAAGCAATGTAATTCTTACACCACACATTGGCGGATCAACTGAAGAAGCACAACAAAATATCGGGGAAGATGTAAGCAATAAACTTTTTAATTATTTAGAAAAGGGAATTACCACCGGCTCACACACCGTTCCTGCACTAAGTCTTCCGCCGCAGGAAGGAACACACCGTATTTTGCATATTCATAATAATGTGCCGGGAGTGCTTTCTGAAATAAATACAAAATTATCCCTGCATAAAATAAATATACTGGCACAATATTTAAAAACAAATGATGAGATAGGTTATGTTGTTTTGGATGTAGATAAAAGTTTATCAAAAGACGCATTGGAACTTTTGCGAAATGTAAAACAAACGCTTAGGGTTAGACTTTTGTATTAAATGCCCCCTGCCCCCCGAAGGGAAAACTTAGACTGTTTGTTCTTTCGATGTTTGAGTGTGCATTAAATTTAAACGGATTAATAAAAAAAATATTAAACGTAATAATCAATAAACAATGTTCACCAAACATCATCTTTATGATCTTCTCCATTTCCCCCTTCGGGGGATAGGGGGCTTTTCTTTAAGGTGAGACTGAGTCATTAGGTAATTAATTCATTAGGTCAACGGTGAGTAGAAAAAATAATAAGCACAATGACTTAATGACTAATTATCCACACATAAAACTAACGAAATGAAAATTATTATCATCGGTGGTGGCTTTGGCGGATTAAAACTTGCACGCTCATTAAATAACAAAGCAGGTTTTGAAATTTATTTATTAGATAAATATAATTACCACCAGTTTCAGCCTCTGTTTTACCAGGTGGCAACTGCCGGGCTTGATGCAAGCAACATCTCTTTTCCGCTGCGCAAAGTTTTTCATAAAAGCAACAACGTACATTTTAGAATGGCAGAAGTAAAAGAAGTTGTTTCTGCTGAAAACAAAGTGATCACTAATATTGGTGATTTTACTTATGATGTTTTGGTGTTGGCAACTGGTGCCGATACAAATTTTTTTGGCAACCAGGAATTAATCGATAATGCTTTCCCTATGAAGAGCACTGTGGAAGCAATTCAACTTCGGCATCGTTTGATCAACAATTTTGAAGATGCTTTATCTGCAAAATCTGAAGAAGATTTACTTCGGCTGTTAACGATAGTTGTAGTTGGCGGTGGACCAACAGGAGTGGAGATGAGCGGTGCTATTGCAGACATGCGCAGGTTTGTTTTACCAAAGGATTATCCTGAGATCGATTTTTCAAAAATGAAAATTTATTTGATTGAAGGAAGCCCGAAAACATTGGGAGCAATGAGCGAAAAATCCAGCGATGATTCTCATAAATATTTAGAGAAGCTTGGAGTAATTGTTGAAACAAATACAATTGTAAAAGAGTACGATGGCCAAACTGTAACATTGCAAAGCGGCACAACTATAAACAGTGCATTGGTAATTTGGGCAGCCGGAATTAGAGGAAATGTTCCTGAAGGAATAAAGAAAGATATTATTGTAAAAGGCAACCGGATAAAAGTTGACAGGCAAAATAAAGTGCATGATTTTGAAAATATTTACGCCGTAGGCGATGTAGCTTATATGGAAACCGAACTATATCCTCACGGGCATCCGCAGGTTGCATCTGTCGCCATTCAGCAAGGCAAACTGCTTGCTTATAATCTGCGCAGGATAGAAATGAAAAGCCCTCAGATTCAGCAATTTGAATATTTTGATAAGGGAACAATGGCAACTGTTGGCCGTAATCTGGCAGTAGTTGATGTGCCAAAACCAAAATTACATTTCAAAGGATTTATTGCCTGGTTGATGTGGATGGGATTGCATTTAGTTTTATTGCTTGGTGTAAAGAACCGCTTTGCTGTGTTTGGTAACTGGATATATAGTTATATCACCTATGATCAAAACCTACGATTGATATTTAAAGAATTTTATCGCTCCAAAAAAACAGAATGATTTCTTGCATTGTGCTTTTGAATGTTCCTTTAATAATTCATGGCGCAGTTCCATCAGGAA
This sequence comes from Chitinophagaceae bacterium, assembly GCA_046594375.1. Lineage (GTDB taxonomy): Bacteria > Bacteroidota > Bacteroidia > Chitinophagales > Chitinophagaceae > Ginsengibacter. The sequence continues at coordinate 2,453 of JBKJSX010000284.1, read as the reverse complement.
AGAAATTACGATTGAAGAATCATTGTAGTTCTTTCAACAGGTCATCGAGGTCAAGAGATTGTGTATACATTTCGATAGAGCCATCAGGCTTATGAGGCCATTCTTCTTTTGGGCGGTCCCAATAAAGTTCTACTCCGTTTTGGTCGGGGTCATTAAGATACAATGCTTCCGATACACCATGATCGGCAACACCTGTTAACGGGTAATCTGCATCCAGCAGGCGTTTATAAGCAACAGCAAGATCTTTTCTTGTTGGATATAAAATAGCAGTATGAAATAATCCTGCACTTTTTACAGGCGCAGGTGGCGCATTTTTACTATACCATGTATTTAAACCGATATGATGATGATAACCACCTGCAGAAATAAATGCGGCATCATTTCCATACATTGTTGTTAATTCAAAGCCAAGGAGGTCGCAATAAAAAGCCATTGCTCTTTGCAAGTCTGCAACTTTTAAATGTACATGGCCAATTTTTGTTTGAGCTGGTATAGTATATGGAGTTTGCATGTTCAATTAGTTATCATCAATAAAAGTAGCATTGCTTTTCATTCTTTTTAAAACTCTTTCAAACTATGCAGTATTCTAATTACAGGATTACTATTTTGAAATATTTGTTAACAAAAAAAATTTCTCTTTAAAAAAAGAAACAATAGCTTAGCCCTCCGAATTCATTCCTTAAAAACCTCCTGCTTTTATTTTTGAATTTCGCCTCCTAATTTTCTTATTTAATTATTTATTAACTTAAACACACACACAAAATGAAAAAATTAATTTTTGCAGCTATTATTGCTATGGTTTGTTTTATTTCATGCCAGGAGAAAAGCACCACAACCACCAATAACGCCGAAAGAAATACAGAACGCAACAATGCGGTTTACAGGGCAATGGAAACAGGGGATGTTAGTAAGCTGGATAGTTTTATTGATAAGGATATTGTTGATCATGAACATGGAGAGATAAAAGGAAGAGACGCATTAATGAAAATGTTTGGTGAAATGCACACCCATATGAGTGGACTGAAATTTGATTTGATAACGGATGCCACCAGTGCTAATGGCGAATATCATTTCGCCTGGTTTAAGATGAAAGGTACCTGCACTGATGGTTCCATGGGAATGCCTGCAGGAACAAAAATGGATATGACAGGTGTAGATTTAGTTAGAATTAAAGATGATAAAGCTGTTGAACACTGGGGTTTTGCAGATCCTAATGAAATGATGAAGCACATGAAAGAAATGCCAATGGATAACGGAAAGATGGATAACAAGATGGATAACGGAAAAATGGAAAACAAAATGGCACCCATGGACAGCATAAAAAAATAAGAGGTACACAATATACCTTCAACCAGCCGCAGTAAAATAATTCAAATCGTAAAGTCCCGAAATTTCTTTTCGGGACTTTTTAATAAATTACTACAAACCTGTAAGCCGGATTTTGTTTCCTGCCAATGGCAGGAAGGCTATCATTTATCTTGCTGTTACATTACTGTAACAATCTTGCTGCCTACCCTTCAGCGCATCCTATATGGGAGTCGGGCGAGCAGCCCTCAAACGCTGATATACGTGGCATTGCAGCACACAAGGTTTACCCAAAAATATTGTTACCAATATCTTTCGTGAGCTCTTACCTCACATTTTCACCCTCACCCTAACACTCTCCACAAGTAGAGAGTGAGTAAGGCAGTTATTTTCTGTGGCACTATCTTCTCAATTTAAAAATTGAGACCGGCTATTAACCGGTGTGTTGCTCTATGCTGTCCGGACTTTCCTTCCCGATTTTCATCAGAACGATAACCCGGTTTGTAGCTTTGCAAAGTTAGTAAAGATGAAATCAAATTGTATCACTTTGCGCAATAGGTTATTTTAGAGTTGAGTAAAGAAAGTAATTAGTGCATAAATTAGTTCTTACTTTAAACAAGAATTTTGAAAACGGAGGAAGATAAAAAATTAGATAATCCTGTGTGGTATTCATTATTTGAATGTCATAAAGATTTTGCTGTTGATTATGGTAAGATAAAATTTTATCGTCCTGATTATTGCCCGTTCGGAGGCTTTGAAAAAAGTGATGGAATAGCAGATCATATTTATGAATATTCTTTATTGGTTGACAATTTTTTTACCGTAGGTGAAAAACCTGAACTTCCGGCTCAATTAAAATTAAAAGCAGAAATAGTTTGCCTGCAGATGATCATCAAAAACAGAATTGAGATAGAAGTAAATGAAAATATCGTAGCGCTTACTAAAGCAAATACAGAAGCGTTATATCAATTAGTTAACCTGGTGCAACCTGGATATTTTAAAAGGAAAACAGCTTTATTAGGAAACTATTCTGGAATTTTTAAGAATGATGAACTTATAGCAGTTACCGGTGAGCGCATGAAGATGAATGATTTTATTGAAGTAAGTGCGGTAGTTACACATCCGCATCATACAGGAAGAGGATATGC
>JBKJSX010000282.1:0-16563 GCA_046594375.1 Chitinophagaceae bacterium | reverse complement strand
ATTGGTGGTGCGGAATAGCGTCTTTCATCTTCTGTTTTTAAATCATCATCGGTACTAGGCGGACGGAATACTAATTCCCGTACTTCAGCAAGCCCTGTCCTTTGGACGAGACAATTTCTACATACTCCTTCTAATGGCATTTTAATCCAATAATTTTTAAATCAACGATATTTGTACATTTTAACGTACATTTACCTGTACAAAAACATTTAATTATGCAAGCAGTCTCCATAACTCAGCTAAGAAGTAATATCAAAAAATATTTAGACGATGTATCCAAGTCTTCGGATGTTCTTGTTGTTTCGAGAGCTACAGATGATGATGCTGTTGTAATCCTATCAATGAAAGAGTATAACTCACTGAATGAAACAGGACATTTGCTATCAACTTCTAACAATAGGCAACAACTTCGTGATTCAATAGATCAATTGAAGAAAGGTAAAACTCACAAATTCAAATTATAAAAGTTCTTACTTATGAATTTTGAGTTTACAGAAAATGGATGGAGAGACTTTCAATATTGGATAGAAACAGATAGCACTATTGTTGAAAAAATCAAAGACCTGTTAAATGGAATAAAGCGAACGCCATTTCAAGGAATGGGAAAACCAGAGCCACTTAGATATGATTTAAAAGGATTCTGGTCAAGGCGAATTACAGGCGAACATAGACTTGTATATAAGGTTGAGGGCAAAAAAGGTGTTGACCAAAAATGTTATATCATTCAATGTCGCTTTCATTACGATTAATGCCTTCGCCCAATAAAAGTATTGCTGCAAGTGTGGCGAAACAATCAGACTTCAGCTATGTTTTAAATCCGCTTTTTTTCCGGCTGACGACTCACAGAATATCACAGCAGAAAGCTCAGAACCGTAATGATTTATTTCTTATTCACCACCGTCCTGACCAACTCCCCTTCATAGCCCTTCCCCAATAAATAATCCTGCACCTTTTTCCTCTTACTAAAAACATTGCTCTCGTTTTTTAATGTTTTTAATTTTTGTTCTGCTAGTTTTTGCAAGGTCTTTTTGTAATCAGATTCGCTTATCTCTTTTAATCCTTTTTTAATTGAGTAATCGCTTACCTGCTTTTGCCTTAGCGCATATTTTATTTTTACCCGTCCCCACTGGTTCATGCGGAATTTGCCTCCGGCATATTGTTTGGCAAAACGTTCTTCGTTAAGGTAGTTTTCTTCTATCAACTGTGCCACCAGTTGCTCCACGTCATTTTTATGCAGCCCTAATAAATAGAGTTTTTCTTTTACTTCGCTGTGGCATCTTTCGCGGTAAACGCAAAACTGTTTTACCTGCGGCAGCGCCTGTTCTTTGGTAAGATTTTTTATATTCATGGCTTAAAAAACGGCAAAGTAAAAAGCACAAACTACAAACTAAATTCTTTTATCTTTGGCTCACTAATAAAAAAAATATGAAGTTCATCGTTTCCTCGTCTCAGTTACTAAAGCACCTTCAACAGATAAGCGGCGTAATTAATGCCAATACGGTTTTGCCGATACTGGAAGACTTTTTGTTCGAGATAGAAAAGAACAAGCTTACCGTTGTTGCTACCGACCTGGAAACTGTGATGAAAATCCATCTTGATATTGAAGCGAAGGACAGCGGCAAGGTTTGCATCCCTTCAAAAATTTTGCTTGATTCATTAAAGAACATCGCCGAGCAACCGCTCACTTTTAATATTGATAAAAATTTCGGGATTGAGATAACCAGCGATAACGGCAAGTACAAAGTGATGGGAGAAAATCCTGACAACTTTCCTAAGGAACCGGTTGCTGATTCCGCAACTTCTTTTACCATGCCATCCTCCGCATTGGTAACCGCAATCAATAAAAGTTTATTTGCTGTAAGCAATGATGACCTGCGCCCGGCAATGACAGGCGTTTATTTTGAACTCGACACCAAGAGCATAACATGCGTGGCTACAGATGCACACCGCCTCGTGCGCTATAAAAGAACAGATGTAAGCTGCCCTAAAAAAGAAACTTTTATTGTTCCCAAAAAACCTTTGAATTTATTAAAGAGTGCTTTGCCGAATAATGAAGATGAGCTGCAGATATCGTACAACAGCAATCACCTTTTTGTAAAACATGGTGGCACTGAATTGGTTTGCCGGTTGATAGATGCAAGGTTCCCCGATTACAAAGTTGTGATACCAACAGATAATCCTTATAAACTAACCGTTAATAAAAGTGATTTTCAAAATGCATTGCGCCGAGTAAGTGTGTTCAGCAACAAAAGTACCAACCAGGTGGCATTAAGTATCAGTGGCAGTGAGTTGCAGCTGGCAGCACAGGATGTTGATTTTAGTTTTGAGGGCAATGAACGCATGGCTTGTCAATATGATGGAGAAGATCTGCAGATAGCCTTTAACGCAAAGTTTTTAATTGAAATGCTGAACGCAGCAGATACTGATGACGTGGTAATTGAATTGAGCACTCCCACAAAAGCAGGGATCATTAAACCAACAGAAGCCGATGAGAATGAAGAATTATTGATGCTGGTAATGCCATTGATGTTGAATAATTAACCACCCTCCTGCAATTGCACAATGCCATGCAATGAGCACGCAAAAAATTTTCTGATCCTCTTTAATTTAAAGACTTTGATTTTAAAAGAAGTTTCTAAGTCTCCTTTTAGGGAGATTTAGAGGGTATATTTGCTTTTCAAACTTTCCCTTATGATATTAATAATCCTTGGTGTTATAATTTTCGGTATTACCGGTGTGATTGTAAAAAATAATGTTGCTCTTCATCCGTATGGCAGGGTCGGTCGAATTATCGGTGCTTTAATTATCTTATTGGGAATAATTATTTCTTCTGTTGTGCAAATAGATGCCGGTGAAATTGGTATAAAGGTTTTGTTTGGCAGTGTAAAAAACGATGTGCTTGGTAGCGGGCTTCATTTAGTAAATCCTTTGTATGAAGTTAAAAAGGTGGATGTAAAAACACAGAACTATACTATGAGCGGCGTGCATGATGAGGGTAATCAACTTGGCGATGATGCCATTCGTGTTTTAACAAGTGATGGTCTTGAAGTAACGATTGACCTTACTGTTTTATACCGCGTTGTTGCTGATGATGCACCAAAATTATTTCAGCAAACAGGTCTTGATTTTAAAGATAAAATTGTACGTCCTATAACACGAACAAAGATCCGGGACAATGCCGTGTACTACCAGGCAATTGAATTATTCAGCACTAAGCGGGATGAATTTCAACAACGCATTTATAAAAGTATTGAAGAAGATTTTAAAAAGAGAGGTTTGTTGTTGGAGCAATTGCTGGTAAGAAATATCACACTGCCCAATTCAGTAAAGGCTTCTATTGAATCGAAAATAAATGCCGAGCAGGATGCCAAAAAAATGGAATTTGTTTTGCAAAAAGAAAAACAGGAGGCTGAAAGAAAAAGAGTGGAGGCGCAGGGTATTGCCGATTACCAACGCATAATAAATACAGGTCTTACCAGTCAGCAACTACAATACGAACAAATAAAAGCGATGAAAGAAATTGCGCTGAGCCAAAACGCTAAAGTGATAGTAATTGGAAAAGGCAACGCACCAATATTGCTAAGTGATAAAAATCCCTAAACCCTAAAGCGGAAATATTAAAAAAATGGATTTAGTAATCATACAAACATTCGACAATTATTTTAGAGCCAATATCCAATTAACAAGATTAAGGGCTGCCGGGGTTGAGTGTTATCTAAAGGATGAATATGTTGTTACCATCGATCCTTTTTTATCAAATGCAATTGGCGGTATAAAGCTTCTGGTTAGAAAAAGTGAAGAGCATAAAGTAAGAAAACTGTTGAGAGAAATGAATGCAGAAGCCGATAGTAAACTTCTTTGTCCTGAATGCGGTTCTCATAAATTTAATTTGGTTCCTAAAAGGAGTGCTGAAAATCTTTTAGCTGCTATTACCACATGGCTTTTTTCTGCCTTCGCAGTTTCTGCAGAAAATGTTTACCAGTGTACTCACTGTGGTTATGAAAGCGAAACTCTGCCCGAAGAGAATACTGAAGAATACAATTAAGAAATGAAAACAATTGCCATGATACCCGCCCGTTATGCGGCTACACGTTTCCCGGGTAAGCTTATGCAAAAGCTCGGCGATAAAAGTGTTATTGTACATACTTATGAAAACACAATGGCAACAAGATTGTTTGATGAAGTAATGGTAGTAACTGACAGCCAAATAATTTTTGATGAAATAATCCATGTTGGCGGCTATGTAACCATGAGCAAGCAAACACATGAGAGCGGGAGTGATCGAATTGCAGAAGCAGTGGCAGACCTTGATGTGGATATTGTTGTAAATGTACAAGGGGACGAACCTTTTGTAAATAAAGAGGCCCTGTTAAAACTGTTGAATGTTTTTTATGAAGATGGCGGCAACAATATACAGGTGGCATCTATCATGCAACAAATGAATGATGAAAAACAGATCAATGATCCCAATTTTGTAAAGGTTGCTGTAGATAAAAATATGAATGCCCTTTTGTTTAGCCGCAGCCCCATTCCTTATCCAAGAAATACGGATGTTGAACCCATTTATTATGAGCACATCGGTATATATGCATTTAGGAAACCGGCGCTAATGAATTTTACCCGGTGGGCAATGACACCTTTGGAGATGACAGAAAAAATTGAATGTCTACGTTATCTTGAAAATGGCGTGTCAGTAAAAATGATTGTTTCAGAATATATGGGTATCGAAATTGATACTCCCGGGGATTTGGAAAGAGCTCAAAAACTATTCAACACTAATTACACAAGTTAATACTAACAATCGCTTTGTTATAATTCGTCCTGATTGCTTAGGGATTCGTTCTTACATTCGTATTCTTAATATCTTCTATGCAATTCAGAAATTTTAAAATGGTTGACTATGTTGTGTATGGACGTGGAGCATTTAATCAACTGGATGAAATTTTGCAGCCCCATCGTAAAGACGGTTTACCCATCATCTTCTTAGTGGATCATTTTTTTAAAGACAAAGAAATAATAAATCGGATCCCCACAAAAGGAAATGATAAAATAATTTTTGCTGATGTTACTACAGAACCAAAGACAACTTATGTTGACAGGATTGCCGATGAATTAAAACAGGAGTTTGGAAGTGTTAGCGGTGTTATTGGCATCGGAGGTGGAAGTACTATGGATCTTGCAAAAGCCGTATCGCTTATGATAACAAATCCCGGTTCATCTGCAGATTATCAGGGTTGGGATCTTGTAAAAAATCCGGGAGTTTATAAAGCCGGTATCCCCACGCTAAGTGGTACCGGGGCCGAAGTAAGCCGTACAACCGTTCTTACAGGGCCGGTTAAAAAATTGGGAATGAATTCTGACTTCACGCCTTTCAACCAAATTGTTTTAGATCCTGAACTAACGGCAAATGCTCCTAAAGATCAACGCTTTTATACTGGCATGGATTGTTATATTCATTGCATTGAAAGCCTGCAGGGAACTTTTTTAAATGAGTTTAGCAAATCTTATGGAGAAAAAGCTTTGCAGCTTTGCCGCGAAGTGTTTGTCGAAAAAAATAACTGGGACAGTGAAAGCGATGATAAGTTAATGATGGCCTCCTATGCAGGCGGTATGAGCATTGCGTATAGCCAGGTTGGCGTTGCCCATGCTGTAAGTTACGGTCTCAGTTATTTGCTTGGCATAAAACATGGTATAGGCAATTGCATTGTTTTCAACCATCTCCAAGAGTATTATCCCGAAGGTGTAAAAGAGTTTAAAAAAATGGTTGGGATAAATGATGTAACCATTCCCGAAAATGTGTGCGCCGGTTTAACTGAAGAACAATTCCAGGTAATGATAAATGTTTCACTTGGTATGAAACCTCTTTGGGAAAATGCCCTTGGTAAAGACTGGGAAAAAATTATTACACGGGAAAAGCTCAGGGAGTTATATGGCAAATTATAAATACTTTGATCATACACTTATTAAATTATTTTCATCGTAATTTTCAATAATTAAAATTGATTTTACAATTTAGATTATGCTTGAGAAAATCAGATCAGGAAAATATTTTTCCATATTAACCAACCCTCTTGATCTTATCAGGACAAAAAAAGTATTACAGGTAAACCCCACACTTGAAGCACAAAGAGTAGAGCCTGATAAGATAAAAATTTTTGTATACGATTATAACAGCGATGGGTTAGAAGAAAATGATGTTACCTCATTGCAGGAATGTTATAAATATCTTAATACAACTAAAGTAAGCTGGATAAATGTTGATGGGCTTCGTAAAAAAGATGTAGAGGACATCTGTAATCATTTTGGAATTCACCCGCTTATTGCCGAAGATATTTTAAGCATAGGACAGCGCCCAAAAATGGACGAATTGAATGGCTTATTGTTTTGCCTTCTTAGCATGCTATCTTATAACGTAACAGATAATACTGTTGAGAGCGAGCAGACAAGTATTGTGCTTGGTAAAAATTTCGTCATCAGTTTCCAGGAAGATGCCTCTAAGGATGTTTTTAATCCGTTAAGAGAAAAAATAAAGATCGCAGGAAGTAAGATAAGAATAAGCGGCGCAGATTATTTATTCTACTCACTGATAGATATGATAGTTGATAATTATTTTATTGTTATGGAAAAGTTGGGAGAAGGAATTGAAGCGCTTGAAGAAGATATCATTCGCAGTGCCGATAACAAAACACTATCAAGAATAAATATGGTGCGCAAAGAAATGATCGTTTTAAAAAGAAGCATCTCGCCGGTAAGGGAAGTTATCAATGGAATTTTGCGAAGCGAAAATGACCTGGTAGATGAAAAGACAGAAAAATATTTTAAGGATATTTACGACCACATTGTACAGGCAAATGAGCTGGCAGAGAACTATCGTGATATGATGATAAACCTGCAGGACCTTTATTTGAGCAATGTAAATTTAAAGATGAACGAGGTGATGAAAGTTATGGCTATTGTAACATGCTTGCTTGCTCCTGCAACGGTTATCGGCGGAATCTTCGGAATGAATTTCGAAACAATTCCCTGGTTGCACAAACCGTTTGGTTTTTATCTTGCTGTAGGGATAATGCTTATAATTCCCGTATGGATGGTTGTTATGTTTAAAAAACGGGGGTGGTTTTGATCCGGGTTATTAAGGCTCATTGTGTTTTCATTCTAATAACTATTGACAATTGACTCGTTACACTTTTGCTTTCTTATAAATTGGCACCGTACTGCAAGGCTCGCCATACATAATGCTCTTAGCAACAGGTGTAAGTAATTTTGTTATTTCAACGTAAGCTGTTTCAGAAATATTTTTATCACCGCAACCTTTTATCACCACTCTTTTATCTGCAAATTCAGTTGTTTTTATTTTAGAAAGATTTTTTAAAAATAATGTTCTGTGCAAAAAATCTTCATTACCAAAGATCACTTCTTTGGCAAAAGGTTGCAGGTAAGTTGCAGCTAACATGTATGCCCACATTGGTATTACAGCATCTGCAGAACATGTGATGGCAACATTTTTATTTTTATAAATATTCCAGTCAATATTCTTAAGTGCCTCCCGATAATCTTTTTCTTTTAAGATCAATTCCATAAAAAGATAATTCCTGAGATCAAAAATTGCAGTCTCTTCTTTGGGATAATATTCTTCCAGATCAAGCGTTATCAACCCGCTTTCGGCCACCTTATTTATAAATACCTCTTCCATTAAACAAAGTTACAAACCTATTGGCCATTACAATCATATGGGGTGTTTCGCAATTTATTTTACCCTGCTATAAGAAAAAGGTAATGATCAGCAAATTTGGTAGTTTTGTTTTGTTTAAGTATTTTTGATAGTATTTAAACAAAATGGATTTGTTCTCTATTTCACAATTGCAACAATTTTCAGGTATCAAGGCTCATACCATACGTATTTGGGAACAGCGTTACAATGCTCTAACCCCTTCACGTTCACAAGGCAATACAAGATATTATAGCAATTACCAGTTAAGAAGATTGCTGAACATAGTAAGTTTAATGGGGTTCGAATACAAGATATCTGAGCTTTGCGCTATGCCTGATGAGATGCTGTTCAAAATTATAAACAGCCACCTAAAAAATTACTCATCACCAGACCTGGCAATTGAATACACCATATCGCAACTGCTTGCTGCAGGCATGAGTTTGGATGAAAATTATTTTGATACCTTATTTTCAGGATGCATTGTTCGCTACGGGATAAAAAATACGTATGTAAATGTGGTCTATCCGATGCTTGAACGCATTGGGCTTATGTGGACAAACGATACGATGCCACCTGCGCAGGAACATTTTATCAGTAACATAATCAGGCAAAAACTTTTTACTGCTATCGATTCCCTGCCTCCTGCCAAATCTTCTAAAGATTCATGGCTATTGTTTTTGCCCGAAAATGAATTTCATGAGATAGGGTTATTGTTTGCACAATACGTTATCAGAAGTAAGGGCAAAAAAGTTTTTTATTTGGGTTGTAATGTTCCGCTTGATACACTTACAAAAGTTATAAAAGAAATTACCCCGGCAAACATTTTATTTTTTCTCGTTCACAATAATATTCCTGTTGACACCCAGAAATATCTTAATACTTTATCAGCTAATTTTAGAAAAACAACTATATATTTATCAGGAAGTGAAAAATTGATCAGCGGGTTAAAACCAGGAAAATCGACAAAATGGATCCGCTCTGTTGAGGAATTAGAAAAGCAACTTTAACGGCATAAATTAAAATATCATCTTTTACAATGTCTAAAATAGCTATCATAGGCTCAGGATTTTCGGGCTTAAGTGCCGCGGCTTATTTATCAGCTGAAGGGCATGATGTACATGTATTTGAAAAAAATGAAGAACCCGGAGGAAGAGCAAGGCAATTAAAAACAGATAATGGGTATGTATTTGATATGGGTCCCAGTTGGTATTGGATGCCCGGTGTATTCGAAAAATTTTTTACTGATTTTGGATATAGAATTCCTGACCTGTATGATTTGAAATTATTAGATCCCTCTTTCGAAATTGTTTTTGGCGAAAAGGATGTTATGAGTGTTCCTGCAGGTTTTAAAAAATTGTGTGATCTTTTTGAATCGATTGAAACAGGTAGTGCGGAGCAGCTTAAAAAATTTATGGTTGAGGCAAAATACAAATACCAAACAGGTATGGATAGCCTTGTGTATAAACCCGGACTATCTATTCTGGAGTTTGTGAATGCCAAAGTTATTAAGGGTACTATCAGGTTGCAGATTTTTTCTTCTTTCAGCAAGCATGTGCGAAAATATTTTTCTCATCCGAAATTGATCGCACTAATGGAGTTTCCTGTTTTGTTTTTAGGCGCTATGCCACAGGATACACCTGCTTTATACAGCCTGATGAATTATGCAGGGCTAAAATTAGGAACCTGGTATCCTATAGGCGGATTTGGAAAAGTTGTTGAGGCAATGGTACAAGTTGCAAAAAAAAATGGTGCTGCTTTTCATTTTGGTGCAGCAGTAGAAAAACTTGAAATTAAAAATAACCTTGTTACAGAAATTCTTGTTAATGATCAGTTTCTTCCATTTGATGCTGTGGTTGCAGCGGCGGATTATCATCATGTTGAAAATAAATTGTTGCCCGCGGAATATAAAAACTATGATGAAAAATATTGGGACAAGAAAACATTGGCGCCTTCAAGCCTTATTTTTTTCCTGGGCATAAATAAAAAAATAAAATCACTTACGCATCACACATTATTTTTTGATGAGGATTTACTTCAACACTCCAAAGAAATTTATAAAGAACCAAAATGGCCAACAAAGCCACTCTTTTATGTTTGTTGCCCTTCATCATCTGATGATGGTGTTGCCCCTGCAGGGCATGAGAATTTATTCTTATTAATGCCGCTGGCTTCGGGATTAAGCGACAGCGAAGCGTTACGTGAGAAGTATTTTAATTTGATCATGGCACGTATGGAAAAACAAACCGGAGAAGACATTATTCCGTTTATAGATTATAAAAAGAGTTATTGTGTAAACGATTTTATAACTGATTATAATTCTTATAAAGGCAATGCGTACGGGCTGGCAAACACGCTAATGCAAACAGCCATATTAAAACCAAAGATCAGGAATAAAAAAATTAAAAATCTTTTTTATGCAGGCCAGTTAACGGTGCCGGGGCCAGGCGTTCCTCCATCAATTATATCTGGAAAAATTGCAGCACAACTATTAATTAAACACTTAAAAAAAACCGAAAATGAAATCGTTGTTTGATGATGTCTCGGTTAAGTGCAGCCAACTTACAACCCGTGCTTATAGTACGAGCTTTAATTTAGGCATCTATTTTTTGCATAAACGTTTGCGAAACCCAATTTATTCTATCTATGGATTTGTACGTTTTGCAGATGAAATTGTTGATAGCTTTGAGGGCTATGATAAAGGGTACCTACTTGAAAATTTTAGATCAGATACTTTTGAAGCCATTGAAAAACGTATTTCACTAAACCCTATATTAAATTCTTTTCAACAAGCAGTCCATTTCTATAATATTGATGTTGCACTAATTGATACTTTTTTAAAGAGCATGGAAATGGATCTGGAAAAGCAGGAATATTCTAAAGAAAAATATGAACAATACATTCTTGGTTCTGCAGAGGTTGTTGGCTTAATGTGCCTGCATGTTTTTACCGAGGGAAATAAAAATATTTATAAAGAGCTTGAACCTTTTGCAATGAAGCTGGGAGCAGCTTTTCAAAAAGTAAATTTTTTAAGAGACATAAAAGCGGATTACCAAACTTTGCAAAGGAGCTATTTTCCAAACGTGGATATAAATCAATTTACAACCCAGGCTAAACGCCAGATTGAAAACGAAATTGAAAACGATTTTAAAGAAGCACTGGCAGGCATTAAAATGTTGCCATCGTCTTCAAAAGGGGGGGTATATCTTGCTTATGTTTATTATAAATCACTCTTTAATAAAATAAAAAGTGTGCCTGCCGAGCGGGTGCTTACTGAACGGATACGTATCAGTAATAGCGGTAAATTTAGATTGATGGTGAACAGTATGTTGTATTATAAAATGAATATGGTATGAGGTTTAACCGCCTTGCAGTAAGCAACTGATCATTTCTTTTTTACGTACTTCAAAGTACCTGTCAAAGGGTTGAAAAACAAATTGTAAACCGATGAATGAGTTTTTAATTCTCGTTGATGAACATGATACACCTGTGGGGGCGCAGGAAAAGATTATTGTACACCAACAGGGCTTACTGCACAGGGCTTTCTCCATTTTTATATTTAATACAAAAGGAGAGTTACTTTTGCAACAAAGGGCTGATGATAAATATCATTCGGGAGGATTGTGGACCAATACATGTTGCAGTCACCCACGGTTTGGAGAAGATATTAAATTTGCTGTAAAGCGCCGGCTGTACGAAGAAATGGGGCTTAGAACTAAAAGCAATTTTGCCTTCAGTTTTGTTTACAAAGCTTTCTTTGAAAATGGCTTGACGGAATATGAATACGATAACGTTTTTATTGGGATTTCTGACGAACTTCCTGTAACACAAAGCTCGGAAGTGAAAAACTGGAAATATATGAGTTTGCCTGAACTGGAAAAAGAGATTAACATGCACCCTGATGAATATACCCAATGGATGAAAATTTGTTTGCCGCGTGTAAAAAAATACGTAGCGAAACCTTTGAGTAAAACTCATTCGATGCAAACACTATAGGTTTTGTTTTACGACTTGTAAAGATATTAATGTAAAGATGCCAACTCCTTTAATAAACTTTTTAATTGTAATTGCTTCATTTTGCAGTATGGAATGTGTTGCATGGCTAACCCATAAGTTTGTAATGCATGGCTTGCTTTGGCGCTTACACAAAGATCATCACAAAAAAGAAAGCTCAGGTTTTTTTGAGGACAACGATTTTTTCTTCCTGATTTTTGCGCTTCCCGGCATTGCGGGCTTATTCTTTGGTATGAAGAATGATTATAATTTTCTTTTTTGGGTTGGGTTGGGAATAACACTTTATGGCTTTACTTATTTTTTAGTGCATGATATTTTTATTCACCAACGTTTCAAAATTTTGAGATCTGCAGATAATAAATATTTTATGGCCATAAGAAGAGCACATAAAATTCATCATAAACATATTGATAAAGAAGATGGGGAATGTTTCGGAATGTTGTGGGTACCTTTTAAATATTTCCGCCAACAAATTTCTAAGAGCACGAAATGAAATGGCTTTACCTTCTCGTTGATATTTTTACTGTTATTGTTCCGCTGATCTTTTCTTTTCATCCCAAATTAAATTTCTATAAAAGCTGGAAGCCTTTTTTTTTGGCAAATATATTTGTGTCGTTGATTTTTATTGTCTGGGATATTTTATTTACAAGGCTTGGCGTGTGGGGATTTAACCCTGATTATGTTTTAGGTATTTATTTTTTTAATCTTCCTGTGGAAGAAGTTTTGTTTTTTATTTGCATCCCCTTTGCTTGTGTGTTTACCTATCATTGTATCAATTTATTTTTTGCAATTAAATGGAAAAGCAGAACGCAAAACCTTTTTGTTATTTTAATGTCGCTGCTATTATTTATTACTGGCGTTTATTATCATGACAAATTATATACTGGAGCCACTTTTATTAGCCTCGCTTGTGTGCTAATGCTTATAAATTTTTTTACCAATAAAAAATGGTTGGGCCAATTAATACTGGCTTACCCTTTATTGTTGATCCCTTTTTTTATTGTGAATGGAGTACTTACCGGCACAGGTTTACAGCATCCTGTTGTGTGGTATAATAATGCAGAGAACCTTGGTTTCCGATTTTTTACTATCCCTGTTGAGGATCTTTTTTATGGATTTGAATTGGTTTTGGGAAATGTAGTTTTGTATGAACTTTTTAAAACTAAAATGCAACCGAACAAGGCTTGATCCATGTGAGAATAGTACTTACCCGAACAATATTATAAGCCAACAAAAAAGACACCCCTACCCTTGGCTCAATTATCAATATTTATTTTATTTAAAAAAACTTACTTCTCTTATCTTTTATCTCAGCAATCTTTTTTAATGCTTCAAAAGATTTCCCCAGAGCTGCCTGCATTGCCTGGCTAACTCTCATATTTTTTTGTTGTACAGCAATTGAATCAGGTGCCGCAGGCTTTTTATTAATACTATTTACTTTAATAAAAAATACACCGGTGTTGCCTTGAATGGCTGGTGAAGATTTGGACTGGTAATCTTTATTAAATGATGCGCCTGCAACTTTTGGTTCGTTGCCGATACCGTTTATTATAGCTGCATTAAAAGTTAATGTTGAGTCAGCGCCTGTTATAAGCACCTGTTTTTGGTAAGCTGATGCGGCTTTTTCTAATGATGCCGACTGCCCGGTTTTTTTAATTATTTCTTCTGCTTTTTTCTTATTACGAACCTGTGCTTCAACCAAAGGCCTTGCAGTTTTTACATCAGGTAATCCTTCTTTTACTTTTTTTGTTACTACTGCGACTACAAACTGGTTGCTCACATTAAACGGCTCAGACACTTCTCCTTCCTTTGCATCGAAGGCCCATTTTATAATTACCCTTGCATCCTGCAGGCTTCCTAGTTGGGCATCGTTTTCTTTTACTACTGTAGGAATGTCAACTTTTGACAGCCCGTTTTTTTTCACATAATCATCAAAAGATTTTGCATCTCTTGCCATACCGGAAAGCTTTGTTGCCGATGCATTGGCAGCATTTACAGTTTCATCGCTGGGGATAATTTCTTTAGCCATATAAGCAACCTTATAAGCGGGCTGCGGATTTCTCTTGTCAAGTATTTCAATATAATGCCAGCCAAATTGTGTTTTTACAACCTTTCTTGTTTCGCCTTTTTCATTCAATAAAAAATCTCCAAATTCTTTTGCAAAACCTTCTCCTTGTATTGTAGCCAAATCAAAGGTCATTACACCTTTATCTTTTTTTGCTGCTTCGTCAGTAGAATATTTTTCTTCCAATGTTGTAAAGTCGGCACCTGCTTTTATTGCCGACTCAATACTATCAATTTTTACTTTGGCAATACTATCCGGCATAAGGGCTGCACCTGTTTGAGGATTATTGGTACCTAATAATATGTGCCTGCATTTAATGCTGTCAGGTAAAATTTTTGTTGAAAGTTTTTTTGCCAACACATAATTTGCTCCGTCAAGATACGGTCCGAAAACTTTTCCTTCCGATAAATTTATAATAGAATCTTTCTGCGGCATTTGCATCTTTACCCTGGTTGTATAGCCGTCAAAGAAATTTATTGCAGATGTATTTCTTGCTACAAATGTTTTCGCATTAGTGTCTGCGGCCAGTTGCGGTTTTAAACCTTCTATCATTTTTTTAGCCTCTGCACTATCCTTAACACTTGGCGAACCACTGAATGCAACATACGATATCATTCTTCCTGCTTCCTGCTTAAATTTTGCTTTATTCTTTTCAAGATAATTTTCAATATCATCATCTGTTACTTTTATTGCGCTATCACTAATAACAGTGTACGGAATTGATACATAAGAAATATTGGCGAATGAATTATCCTCTTCGTTTTCTTTTGCAACCATCCATGATGGTGTATATATACTTCCGGCAATCATTGAAGTATATTTTGTATACAAGCTGTTCAAACGCATGGGATCAATAACCTGGGAATTTACTGCGAGGCGTTGTTCTTCATTTTTCTGCTTTCTTGTTTCTACCCACCACTGTTGTGCTTTTGCGATATCATATTGTCCTGTTTTAGGATCAGTAAAAGCCTGCTTTAGTTGCTGAGGTGCCTCGTCACTAAACATGATAGCATTCATTTCTTTTGGTGTAAATGCAACGCCCAGTTTATCAAATTCTGAAGCCACAACATTTTCAGCCACCATTTGGTCCCAGACACTCTGCATTATCTGTTGCCTCATTCCGCCCCCTGTGTTTGGATATTGAGCTTCTGCATCTTTTACTTTCGCATTAAATGCGTCTAACTCTATTTCTTTACCATTTACAACACCAATGGTTTTTGAATTATCACTTCCTCCAAATAATCCTTTCGCTGCTCCGCTTCTGGCGTCCATTAATAAAAACCCTATCAGGCTTAATGCAATTACCCCAATAACGATGGCGGCTCCTTTATCACGTATGGTCTGAATAATAGACATAGATATACTATAGTTTGATTTTAATAAGGCGGCAAAAATAGGCTAAAATAAGATAGAAACAAAGCTGCAAAAGCCTGTATTGTTAGGCATGACAAGGATTTTAAGTTGGAATAAAAGATGGTTATTTTGCATTTTTTAAACGGGCAATTCATTCTGTTAACAATGCCCATGGGGAAAAATCTTTTTACTGTTGAAAAGCGGCTTCTATTAAAAATTATTTCTTAATAAGAGTAGGCTAATTATCATGATTAATCGACATTTTCTGTAAACGGCACATTAACCCACATTTTCCTCCACCTTCATTCACATGAAATTTTTAAATTTGATCAATATTTTTTTCCTCATACTTTTTAATCCACCTATGTTAACAAAACTGTCTTTATTCATACCCTCATTGTTAATTGTTAATGTTAGTTATTTGTGAATGACAGTGGATAAGATGGAAGTTTTAATTTTGCATCAGATGCAAATAATTTCCTTTCCACAAATCCACACCCTTAATAGTAATAGGCTATTATATAAATAATGTATTAAATACTAATACTATGGCAGATATACACATTGAAGCGGCAAAAAAAAATATAGAACAAAAAGGTTTTTTAGATATTGAGATTGATGTTAACTTGGACCTCTTCTCAGAAATTGAGCGGCTTAAAAAAGAAAAAAATGCCATCATACTTGCCCACTATTACCAGGAACCCGATATACAGGATGTTGCAGATTTTATTGGCGACAGTCTTGGACTTGCACAACAGGCAGAGAAAACAAAAGCTGACATCATTGTTTTTGCCGGCGTACATTTTATGGCTGAGACCGCAAAGATCCTTAACCCCCACAAAAAAGTTTTACTGCCCGATCTTAAAGCAGGATGTTCCTTAGCAGACTCTGCACCGGCGCCTCTTTTCAAACAATTTAAGGATAAGCATCCTGACCACATTGTTATCAGCTACATCAATTGCACAGCAGAAATAAAAGCACTTAGTGACATTATTTGCACCTCGAGTAACGCACAAAAAATAATTGAAAGTTTACCACGGGAACAAAAAATAATTTTTGCTCCCGATAAAAACCTCGGCGCATATTTAAAAAAGAAAACAGGACGTGATATGGTTTTATGGAACGGCGCCTGCATGGTTCATGAAATATTCAGCCTGGAGAAAATTATTAAATTAAAGATCCGCCATCCCAAAGCAAAAGTGATAGCACATCCCGAATGTGAAGAGCCCGTTTTAAGGGTTGCTGATTTTATTGGCAGCACAACCTCTCTTTTAAAATACAGTATGCAGGATGATGCGCAGGAATACATTGTAGCTACAGAAACGGGTATCCTGCACCAGATGCAAAAAGAATCTCCTCACAAAACATTTATACCGGCACCACCGGAAAATATGTGTGCCTGCAATGATTGCCCTTACATGAA
>JBKJSX010000147.1:0-3290 GCA_046594375.1 Chitinophagaceae bacterium | reverse complement strand
TATAAGAATGGTTGGAAAATTTAAGATTAAGTTTTTTCTTTTAATAAGATATCTGGATTTCTAAATAAGGGAAAGTATCTATATTCGTACAGCTAAAATTAATATTATGGCTTCAGGGATAAAATTTCTCCTGGCTGTTCTGCTACTGATTACCGGAGGAACAACACATCTATACTCCCGGGATCAGCCTGCTGTTGTTAATCCGCAGGATACAGTAAAAACGGTTATAATCTACTCTTCCAAAAATTCTTTTTATGAAGATTATCCTGTTAGCAGTCTAGTTCGCTTTTTAAATTCACTGAATACTAACAAAAACATTATCTATAAAATTATTCAGGATAGCAGTAAAACAAACTACTTAATTGATTTGGATTCCTGGATGAAAAGCCCGAAAAATACAATAGGGGGTATTGAAAAGGTTAATATTACTCTTCCAAAAGAAGTAAATGTGCTTAATGCGGATGGTACTTATAGAAAGGAATTCAAATGGTAACTACAAAAGAGGAAAGATATATCCATTCTTCATCTACAGGTATTAACATGTATGGCGAGATACTAATTACGATTTTTGAAAAAGATAAAAATAAAAAAACAACTAGCATATCATTGTCAGCTGAGAGTGAGAAAGAGAAGGATTTAAAGGTTATATTAATTATTAAACTTGTCGATTATATTCTTGACCGTTTCTCAAAATAATTCCGTTTGTAAGTTATCCTATATCATTAAATAAAAATATTTTCTTCTTGAAAACAACTTCGGCAATTCGGTGCACCACATTTGCATTTTAATTTTCAATAATGATGTGTTTCGCAATTATCCCCGGTAAGTTCTTCTACCTTTTTTGTACTTTCTAATGTATAAGATTCACTCTGGTGAAAGTTACGGCGGATATAAGTATTGGAATTAAATCAAATAAAAATTCAGAGCTTAGTTATTTATCAAGCTATTTCATCATCATCAATGCAGCCATTGTTTCAATGCCATTCCATAAATTCATAAGCCGTATATTTTCATTTTCTGCATGCTGGTTATTGTCGTGGTTGGCTACAGGTATGGTGATGGTTTTTGCATTTAAATATTTTTCAAACACAAATATGGGCAGTGAGCCACCAAGTGTTGGCATCAGTACAACCTGTTCGTTAGTTGTACTCTTAACTGCATCAATAACTTTTTTTGTAACAGGCAATCTCATTGAAGTTCGTTGCGCATTATAGCTATCGTTACCGGTAATAACCTTAATTAGTTTGGGATATTTTTTTCTCTCATCATCCGTTGGCTCATGATCAATTACAGTGTATCCCAGCTTACGAATGTGACTGATCACTTTTTGCTGTTGCCTGTTCCAATCATTGCCGAGCACAAGTCTTAGATCCAATACAGCAGTGGCTGTCGAGGGAATAATATTGTTTGCCAACTTGCCAACATTTGCACTTTGAATTCCATTTATGTTTAACGAAGGAAGATTGATTGATTCAACAAGTGTTTTATTTTTCATCTCAGTTGTTGCTATTCCCAATTCATTTTTCATTTGTTCATCAACAGATGGAACTTGTTTTAAAGCTTGGATTTCTTCAGCATTTAAAGGCTGCACATCATCATAAAAACCTTTTATTGTTACCCGCCCATTTTCATCTTTCATAGAAGCTAAAAGTTTTACCAGCATCATTGCAGCATTGGGTGCCCAGTTACCATAATGACCGCTATGCAATGGCCTTTTAGAAGCGTATACGGTAAGATCTAAATGTGTATCGCCACGTACACCAAAAGCAATTAATTTTTTTCCTGATTGATGAACAGGCCCATCGCACATTATCCAAAGATCTGATTGTAATAAGTTAGCATGGCTTTGAAGTATTTCTTTTAAATGAGGTGAGCCAGCCTCCTCCTCGCCTTCAAAAAAAAATTTGATGTTGCTGTTCAATCGCATCCCGGTTTTTACAATTGCATCATACCCATTTAAAATAACTGCAACCCCTGCTTTATCATCAGAAGCGGCACGTGAATAAATTCTCCATTGCGGATCGTAATTGCCCGATGATGGAAATGAAATTGGCTGACCTGAACTTAGTTCCCCTGAATATAATTGTGGAACAAATGGATCAAGACCCTTGGCCCATTGGGCTGCATTTACAGGCTGCCCGTCATAGTGCGCATAAAAGATAAGCGTATTTTTTGCACCTGCAACTATTACCTCTCCATAAACAGCAGGCGGTGCATCTTTGTTTAAAGCGGGTAGCAATTGAATGTTATCAATGCCACGCTTGCGCATCATATCCATAATAAATGCGGCATTCTTTTTAATATTTAATGTATCGCTTGCAACATTAGGAATGGACAGGAATGAAACAAACTCGTTAATTATAGCCTGTTCATTTTTAGTTCGAAAATCCCTAATCCTTAAAGTTTCAGGTGACTGGCTAAAACTTTCAATAGAAAATATCAACAATAGAAATGTGATCGATCGATGCATATGGTTTTTTAATTTTAAGCTGGTGAGCTTCCGCACTCCCGGCAAATATTATTCAATATAAAAATTCCCCCCCATCCATTAAAAATTATTTCTTTTAGAGAAAAAATATATCTGCTGCCACTTTATTTTCTTTGTAAGTTATAGTTTTTATCAACCTTATATATTTTAGTAATTCATTAATTTATGCTCATGCGCTCTATTTATTTTTTTCATTTTATATTGCACCCTCATTAAACTGAAACCGCAGTGAGTTTTGAAAATTTTGAAGTTCCTTATCCAATAGAAGAACGCTACAAAAAAAAGATCGCTTACTTCTCAATGGAGTTTGCTATTCATCAGCCATTAAAAATTTATAGTGGTGGCTTAGGATACCTGTCCGGCTCGCATTTACGTAGTGCTTATGAGTTAAAACAGAATCTTGTAGGCATTGGTATTTTATGGAAGTATGGTTATTACGACCAGGGACGCAACCAGGATCAAACATTGCAGGTTCAATGGAACGAAAAGATCTACAGTTTTTTAGAAGATACAGGAATTAAATTCGCCATTAAAATTCATGATCATGATGTTTGGGTTAAAGCATTTTATCTTAACCCCGAAACATTTAAAAGTGCACCGCTTTTTTTATTGAGTACTGATCTTCCTGAGAACGATTATGTTTCGCAAACAATTTGTCACCGCCTGTACGATGGAAATGTTGCTACTAAAGTTGCGCAGTTTATTTTGCTTGGTGTGGGTGGCGCTAAACTTATGGATGAAATAAATTTTAATCCGGATCTGTATCATCTTAACGAGGCCCATGCAGTAAGTGCAGCATTTT
>JBKJSX010000213.1:0-20662 GCA_046594375.1 Chitinophagaceae bacterium | reverse complement strand
CTTTTATTATGTCTTTCATTGCTTTTGTTTCTGTTTGCATTGTAAAATTAATTTATGTTACCAGCTTTTGTTTATTAATCATCTTCACAGAGATTATACTCGTGTACATTTTATCTTTATTCAAAATTGCCTGCCAATCTTCAAAACTCATTTCAAATTTTATTTCTTTCGCTCCATGCATTCCAACTTCTTTCCATCCCTTCAACCTGTAAAAATTTTCTGCTCTCGAGTTTGGTGCAGTTCCTAACCAAACTTTTTCTTTTGTTTTAGAAAAATACCAATCAAGCATTTCTTTATGCAATCTTTTCCCAATTCCTTTTGTTTCATGATCAGGGTGTACAAACAATGCCCAGATATTTTTTTCTTTCAGATCAGCAATTGAAAATCCAACAACACTTCCATCAATCTCACATACCCAGCCTTTGCCACGCACCGTTAAAAAATCTTCACAATCTTTATCAGTAACCAAAGAAGGATCTGACAAAACATTTTCTTTTACTGAATGCCGCACCATTTGTATTTGCGGTATGTCACTTATATCTGCTTCTCTGAATATCATTTCAAAATTCTTTTAATCTTATTCGCATTCTCCATTAACTCCGTCAGGTATTCTAAATTTTCTTTTTCCAAACTGGCTTTAAATTTTCTTAACTGAGAAATATGTTCATTCAAAACATCCAAAACATTTTCCCTGTTCTGCATAAAGATCGGTGCCCACATCGCAGGATTGCTTTTTGCCAAACGAACTGTGCTTTCAAAACCACCGCCTGCCAATTCAAAAATGGCATCTTCTTCTTTTTCTTTTTCAAGTACTGTATTTGCCAACGCAAACGAAGTAATGTGAGAGATATGACTTACATAAGCAGCATGCGTATCATGGCTTTCTGCATTCATGTAAGTTATGTGCATTCCAAAAGATCTATATATATTTTCCACCACATCAACTGCATCTTTATCACTCTTTTCTTTCTCACAAATTACACACGCTCGTCCCTCGAAAGCGCCTTTCACAGCAGCTTCGGGACCACTGTATTCTGTACCCCACATAGGATGCGTTGCAACAAAACGCTTTCGCATGGGGTGATCTTCTAATGCCTTGCACAATGCATATTTTGTTGAGCCCGCATCGGCAACAATTTGTTTTTCACTCACCATGTCCATTATTTGCATCATCACGGGGATAGTAACATCAACAGGAATTGCAACATAAATAAAATCACTTTGCTTTACCGCATCTTCCAATGGCATTGCTTCATCAATAATTCCAAGCTGTAATGCTTTATCAAGACTTGCCTGGGTTCTGCTTACCCCAATTACTTTTTTTGCAAAGCCTTTTTCTTTCATAGCCAATGCAAATGATCCGCTTATTAAGCCCACACCAACTACAGCCCCCACCATACCTCCCCCCTTGGGGGAGATTTTCGAAGACTTTGATAATTCAAACTCCTTTTCTTTACTAATAATGTTTATCTTTTTCATTAATGAAAATCTTAAAATAATTAGTGCCTTCCGGATTCTCCCCCGTTGGGGGAGTGAGAGGGGGCTATTCTTTGTATTGCTTCTTCTATTTTTTGTTCGGTGGCACACAGACTTATTCTCACATATTTGTTGCCCGCACTTCCAAAAATTCCTCCCGGTGTTATAAAAACATTTGACCCATGCAAAACCTTATCACTTACCTCATATCCATCTTTGTATTTAGCAGGGATGGATGCCCAAACAAATAAGCCTGCCTGGTTTTTATCAAAAGAACAATTCAACAATTCAAGCAACTCAAATACTTTTTCTCTTCTTGCCCTGTATACATTATTTACTTCATCATGCCAATCCTGCCCTAACTCCAAAGCCTTTGCTGCAGCTAATTGCATGGGAAGAAACATGCCACTGTCCATGTTACTTTTAAACCGAAGCACATCCTCAATTCTTTCCTTTGCGCCCACTAACATTCCGATTCTCCAGCCAGCCATGTTATGACTTTTACTTAAAGAATTTAATTCTATTGCAACTTCTTTTGCTCCTTCAACACCAAGCATACTCAAGGGTGTATCTCCCGATACCGATCGGGACAAAATAAAACTGTAAGGATTATCATGAACAATTAATATGTTATGCTTTTTTGCAAAGGCAACTAATTGAATAAATAATTCTTTTGTCGGCAATTTTCCTGTTGGCATTTGCGGATAATTCACAAACATCAAGCCCCCTCTAAATCTCCCCCCTTGGGGGAGACTTGCGGCAGTACTTAAATTATTTTCTATTTCTTTAAAATCAGGGAACCAATTATTTTCTTCTTTTAAAGTGTATTCTATAATATTTCCACCTGCAATTTTTGCTGCACTTCTATAAGTAGGATATCCGGGATTGGGAATTAAAACAATATCTCCTTCATTAATGTATGTCATGCAAATGTGCATAATGCCTTCCTTACTTCCAATGAGCGGAAGAATTTCTGAGTCAGCATTTAATTCAACATTATACCATGTTTTATACCATTTAGAAATTGCATTTCGCAGCACAGGGCTGCCTTTATAATTCTGGTAACCATGTTGGTTGGGTTTTAAAGCTTCTTCATATAAAGTTTTAATTACATCAGGATGTGGTGGCAGATCAGGGCTGCCGATACCAAGATTGATAACTTGTTTGCCTCTTTTTTGCATCTCATCTATTTCTCTCAGTTTTTGAGAAAAATAATATTCACCAATGTTATCAAGTCGCTTTGCAGTTTGCATTATTTACCATTTTTATAAATGCCATATACTATAAGATCATCAGTTAATGGTGTAATAATATTTATCACTTTATTAAACTGCTCTATCGTGTCAAACTCCATGTCGGCGTGAAAAGAATATCTCCAATCGCTGCCGGGTATAGGCATACTCTGGAGCTTGCTTAAATTGATATCCCCTTCAGCAATTTTTGTAAGCACCTTTGCCAAACTTCCTTTTGAATGATCTGTATTAAAAATTATTGAAGCCTTGTTTGCATCATCAATTTCTTTTGCTTTATCTGAGGGCTGCAATACCAAAAATCTTGTGTAGTTATTTTTAAGCGTGTGAATGTTGGGCGCAAGAATATCTAATTGATAAAGGTCAGCGGCAAGCCTGCTAGCAATGGCAGCAATATGTTTGCTCCTGTGTTGATGAATATGTTTTGCGCTAAGAGCAGTATCATCGGTCTCAATTAATTTCCAATTATATTTTTCAAGAAAATCTATGCATTGTAACAATGCCATTGGATGAGAATGAACCTCACGGATATCTTCGAGTTTTATCCCTGGATTTACCAAGAGGTTTTGTTTAATCTGCAGGTATACTTCGCCGATAATTTTTAAATTGGTTTTTTGGAGCAGGTTGTAGTTTGGTAAAATACTTCCGGCAATCGAATTCTCAATAGCCATTATTCCACCGTCACTTTCTTTTTTATCAGCAGCAATTTTTACTACTTCTCTAAATGTGGTACAACAGATCACTGCTACATCATTAAAAAATTGTTGCGCTGCCACCTGGTGAAAGCTGCCTTCAAATCCCTGTATTGCAATTTTTTTCTTCATAGTATTTAAAACAAAAATCCCGACTTTTAGCCGGGATTCTTTTATGTTTATTCTGTTATTTCAGTTTTTAACAAAAGCATCCCGTACTATTTCTAAAATAGTAACTAAAATAAAAAAAGGTATTTGCTTTTGTAATTATCATGATTCGTACTCAAAAATAGGAAACTGTTTTTACTTTACCAATCTTAAAAAATAATATTATAAAAAAATCTGTTTTATTAAATATTTAGTTAACCCGTTGGTGGAGTTATTTAGATAATTGCTTTTTATACCCCCATTAAAAAAAAGTAACCCGCCATTTATCCTAATTTTAGATGTTTTTAGGGTTACTTATTCTTTAATAATGTATTAATTAAAGCCTGGTGAATATATTGGAGCAAGAACAAATTTTATTAAAAGGGTTAGCGGCAAATGATAAAAAAGCCGTAGAAACCATTTACCGGGAGAATTACTTAACCATCCAGTCTTTTATAGTAAAGAATAATGGTTACCCGGATGATGCAAGAGATATATTTCAGGAGGCAATGATAGTGCTTTATGAAAAGGTTTGTACAGGCTCATTTGAACTTACCTGCCAGATAAAAACTTATCTCTATTCAGTTTGCAGGCGTTTATGGCTTAAGAGATTACAACAAATGCAGCGGTACAATCCAGCCGCAGAAAGTATAGAAGAAGTGGTTTCGGTAGAAGATGAATTAGATGTTCATGAAAAAAGGAATGCCGATCTAATTGTAATGGAAAGTGCTTTGGCTAAGATTGGAGAGCCTTGTAAAAGTTTATTAGAAGCGTATTACCTTCAGAAGAAATCTATGCCTGAGATAGCTGCTTTTTTTGGATATACAAATTCAGATAACGCGAAGACACAAAAATATAAATGCCTTGTACGATTGAAAAAAATATTCTTTGCACAATACAAAAACGATTGATAATATGGATGATATTTTACTTTTAGATGCTATTGAACGCTATAAAAAAGGCGAGATGACCGCCCAGGAAAAAACATTCTTCGAGGAGATGCGTAAGAACAATCCTGAAATAGACCAATTGGCTGTTGAGCATACTTTCTTTTTAAATGAACTGGAAAGAGTTGGTGACAGAAAACTTTTTAAACATACATTGGATGAAGTAGAAAATACTTTGGTGAATGAAGGTATAATTGCCAAGAAGCAAATTAAAACCAAAGCCAAAATAGTTTATTTATGGAATCGCTATCGCAGAACAATTGCTGTTGCAGCTTGTATTGCAGCCATCGTTTCCATTTCAACGGCCACTATAGTTTCTATGTATTCAGAACACAAGCAGGGATCAAACCTAACTTTACTGGTTGCTGCCAATAAAATAAAAAAGATAGAAGCGCAGGTTGATAACCTACGGGATAAACTTGATAGTGCAACCGCTGCCAGCAGCGTAAGGCCGAAATTTGAGGGCAGCTTTAGTGCTACTGCTTTTTTAATAGATGGAAATGGGTATTTAGCCACTAATGCCCATGTTGTAAATAATGCAAACCACCTTGTAATAGAAAATAAAAAAGGAGAGCAGTTCACAGCCATACCGGTGTATGTTGACAAAGTAACAGATCTTGCAATTTTAAAAGTAACTGATACTTCTTTTAGAAAAATTAGTATTCTTCCATATTCTATTCGCAAAACCTCTTCTTTATTAGGCACCCAAATATTTACTTTGGGATATCCAAGAGAAGAAATTGTATATGGTGAGGGTTACCTCAGTGCAAAGTCAGGTTATTCAGGCGATACCACGTCGTACCAAATAAGTATCTCTGTAAATCCGGGCAACAGTGGTGGGCCCGTACTTAACAAAAATGGGGAAGTAATAGCGATAATAACCAGTAAGGAAAAAAATGCTGATGGTGTTGTTTTCGCAATCAAATCAAAAAATATTTATACAGCATTACAAAAAATAAAATCTACTGAATTGATTAAACTTCCTGCTTCAAATGGAATGAATGGTTTGGATAGAGAAAGCCAAATTAAAAAACTGGAAGACTGCGTTTTTATGGTGAAAGGAAACTGACAGTAAGCAAAATTTACAATAGGCAATGGGCAATAGAAAATTAAACCTCTATTGCCCATTTTTTTTGGCAATTGATTATTGCCTCTTTAATTTCTGGCTTTATTCATTTAGAATTTTTAGCTTAGAGAAATGAATGAGGAGAAACATAAGCTTTCGATGAATTCACAAAGACTGGAAGCGTTAGGTGATGGCATCTTTAGCATTGCTATGACAATTCTTGTTCTTGAACTCGTACTGCCTGAAGTAAAGGGACAAACCTGGAAAGATTTCTCCACCGCATTACACGAAACATGGTTTGGCCTCATGTGTTATGCTCTCAGTTTTATTGTACTTGGCATCATGTGGTTTGGACACAGGGTGATGTTTGAATACATCGGAAGAAGTGACCGCTACTTTATTTTTTTAGGCGTTTTATTTTATATGGTGGTTTGTCTTGTGCCCTTCAGCACCCGCTTTCTTGCAAAACATACATTGGAATGGTACGCAATTTTAGTATATGGTTTAAATCTTTCTCTTTGCAATTTAACCTTGTATTTCCAATGGCTTTATGGGATAAGAAAAACACACATGCTGCACAGGGAAATTCCTGCAGAGGTAAAAAGAGAAGCACACATCCAGTTCCTTCTTTCACCTGTTGTTTATGCAATAGCAATTGGTTTTTCTTTTTTTATCCCATGGATAAGCATTGGCATTTTTATCATCACCCCAATACTATATTTGATCCCATCCAAGCTTGATAAATATCTTCCTTAACTTATCAACAGCATGTGAATTTCTTGAAAAATTTAGGGGGTGTTTTGTATCTACCTTCGGCAAAATTATTCCGAATGAAAACGAAACCCATGCACACCGTAGTTGTTATTCCTAATAATAAAAAATTAGAAATATCATATTACTGTACTGATAGTAAACTGCAGGAAAGGGAAAAAGAAAGTTTTACTAATCTTGTTATGCAGTTATCCGATTGTCATTCCTATATAAAGATCCCAAGATCAAAAATCGAAAATGCGGATGCTATTGAAGCGATGGTTCAAAAAACTGTTATCAATGCATGGGGTCATCTTTGTGATTAACCTTTAGTATGATAGAAATAATAAATGACCTGCCTGAAAATGTTGTAGGCTTTCGTGCTACAGATAAAGTAACCAAACAGGATTATGAAAAAGTTTTAATACCTGCAGTAGATGCTCATGCAAAGAAATTTAATAAAATAAATTTTCTTTTGTGGGTAGATACTGACGTAAGCAATTATACATTTGGCGCCTGGGTTGATGATGCTCTGGTAGGCTTAAAACATTTAACCCATTGGCATAAAGTAGCTATTGTTAGCCGTTACAATGCGATAAGTAAGATCACCAATTTATTCGGGCATTTAGTTCCGGGAATATACAAAGGCTTCCAGGACTATGAAATAGAAACCGCAAAAACATGGGTTGCTGAACTCTGAAGCTTTCTCCGTCAATATTTTTTTTGTTACTGCGAGCTATGACATGAAAAATTACATAAAACATTTACGACCTTGAAAATTATTTTAAAAAAAAATCCGCCCTGTGATAGAAACGGATCCTGTTAAGAAAAAATATTTTACTACCGCTCACGTATAGATCCACTTCTTGCCAGTTTGCTTTTTGAAGCACCTGTAATTCCTCCCTTACTTTTTGATGATCCCTTCTTTGAACTATTGCCTGAAGACTTAGTTACACCCTTTGAAGAAGCACTTTTAGACAAAGTTTTGATGTCCCCTTTTGAAGCACTACCTCCCGGTGATTTTGTTCCAGCTTTTGAGGCATTACTTTTTGATGGACTTTTTGAAACACTTTTGGAAGAACTTCTGCTTCCTCCAGAACTTTTACCTGCACCTTTTGAAGATTTGCCGCCGGATGATTTGCCTGCACTATTTGATGAGCCATTTTTTGATGAGGGGCTATTGGATTTGGATCCCTTGTTTGAAGAAGAATCTACCTTACCTGACGTTTTTATACCTGCTGAATTTCCATTCTCACTCATTCCATTAGCATGTTCAGCTTCTATATTTAGTTTGCCAACAGCCAGCGAGGTCAACAGATCATCAGCAGCATACTCTTCATTCAATGTTTGTGTTAACATCTGTTCTACATCTGCCATCTTTAATTCTCTGGCATAAGCCCTGGCTGTGCCATAGCCGCAAATTTCATAATGCTCAACTTTTTGTGCAGCCGCAATTATTGCAGCATCTAAAACTTCATCAGTAATATCAGCATTCATTATTTTTTCACCTTCACTAATTATTCCTGCCATTCCTTTGCACTTTTCTCCACCGCTTCCTCCACCAAATAAACGTGAGAAAAATCCTTTCTTCCCGTTCTGATTCTCATCACCAAAAGTTTGCTTTACTTTATCAAGCCTTCTCTTGTGTTCTCCACTAACCTTAAGATGGTCCCGCAATGCTTTTTTTAGTTCAGGGTTTTTTGCTTTTTCTACCATCTTAGGTAAAGCTTCGATTATCTGTTCTTCCACTGAATAGAGATCTAAAATTTCATGCTTTAGAAGATCAGTGAGATTTATCATTGTTTCCATATAATTTGTTTTTAGTTGAACAAATCTTTTAGAAAAAATCATGCCGTATTATACCAATGGAATATTCAGGATTTGGCTACTCAAAAATGCGCAGGCAAGGCTAAGCAAAAATTGATTTTGTGGAATTAATACCCTTTAAGCAAACTTTTAATCACCGAATCTTTTTGTGCCGGCGATAAAGAGTAAGTGTATTTATTATTTGCCGATTCCCAATCGCCATAAACCGGATTAGGAATTACAATAAATTTTTTACCGAATGCATCAACAAGTGTATTGGTATTTTTCTCTCTTTCTACAAGCGTTTTTTTATCAAACGCAGAAGTAAAATCTGCAAGATTATCTCCCAGCAATAAAATAACATCGTTAACTGTAGCCACCTGCAGCCTTCGTGTTTCTTTACTTGAAACACCTTGCCTTAGAATAAGGTGTGAATTATCTGCATTGGGTAAATTAAATTTCTGCAGGTTTAAAAGTGTGCCTGCTCTTTCTTTTTCTTCCCTGTTAGTTATATAAAATATGGCTATGCCTTTTGATGAAGCATATTTTAGAAATGAAGGTGCGCCGGGTACTGTATCAGCTTTGCTCATTGCTGTCCATTGAAACCAGGATGACGACTCGTAATCTTTTCCCTGCAAAGTTTGATGTGCCTGATAGGCGCTGTTATCTAAAATTGTTTCATCAATATCGGTGATAATAGCCCTCGGTTTTTTGGCAGGAGTTTTTAAACTTTCGTTTACCCGCAACCTTGCAATATTAAAAGCCTGCAAACACAAAGCCCTGTACTCTGCTGCTTTTTGCTGATACAGGGTTGCAAAAATTTTTCCTGCAATTGTAATATTTGCAGGAACTGTTGAAGTTATTTGGCTGACTTTTTTTGAACTGGTGCAGGCGCTGATAACTAACAATGCAACTATTGAGATCTTTTTCATCTTTAAAAATTATAGCTGCAAAGTTATGTGTGCCGATTATAGTTTTGCCAATTAATAGATGTGATCTTTTTTAACTAACTGCGGATATTCTTTTTGAAATTTTTTTATCTCGGGTACAGAAACTGCATTTACATATCCCTGCTCAGGATTGTGCGAAATAAAATCCTGGTGATAATCTTCAGCCTGCCAGAATTTTACAAATGGAACTGACTGAACCGCAATTGGCTTTTTGTATTTACCTGATGCATTTAATTGCTTCATATAATTTTCTGCCAATTGTTTTTCTGTACTATTTCTGTAAAATAATAATGACCGGTACTGGCTTCCAAAATCAGGCGCTTGTCCATTTGGTGAAGTTGGATCCTGCCCAGCAAAATAAACTTTTAACAACGTAGGATAGGTGATAACTGAAGAATCATAATAAACATTTACTGTTTCTGCATGGCCGGTATTGCCGGTTTCCAATGACTCGTACGATGGATTTTTAGTGTTTCCTCCTGCATAACCAGAAATCGCTTCCTGCACACCTTTCACACTTTCAAACAATGCTTCCTCATGCCAAAAACACCCTGCAGCAAAAGTTGCCACACTATACTTTGAAAAATCTTTTTTACCATTATTAACTTGGTGAACTTTTGTTTTTTGAGCGTGTAATGAAAATGTAAAAAACATTGCAGCACACAATAAAATAGTTTGTAGAGATCTCATATAATTTTTTAACCAAACTTACGAATGTGTGAGAAATATGGATGTTAAAGAAAAGGAAAACAGTTATTCAGGGAAATTCATTCTTTCTAAAAATGACTGAAAGCGGGGATCGGTTTTTATAAATGAAAAGAACGGATACACTCCTATGGTAACAAGAAAACTGTTTCTTTCTTCAAACGCCTGTTCTAAAAATTGAGAAACCATATCATAATTTTTTGAAGAATAAGCGGCAACTGATAACGACAGACCCGAAATAAATTCAGTTTTTGACCGCTCTATTAATTCATCAAGAATTTTTTGCGCCTCGGCAATATTTTCTCTCATGCAGTATTGCCAACTCAATTCAATCAAAGGATATTGATGCCGTCCTGATATTTTGATAGCATATTTACTGGCTTCAATAGCTTCTTGATATTTACCCAATCCATATAACGCAGTGCTTAAACAACTGTAGGCGATAAAGGAATTTGCATCCAGCTCAATAGCTGTTTGACTTTCTTTCATCGCCAGTTCAAATTGCCCTGAACATAAATACGCTGAAGCTAAAGTAATATGTGAATGAGAGATCAATGGTTCAAGTTCGATCGATATTAAAGCCTCGGCAATTGAATGATCAAAATCTCTTTCTACCCAGCTTAAATAATTACTGTACCAGTAGTGAGCCGGTGAATAGGCAGGATTAATAGCAATGGCTTTCTCAAATTGCATTTTTGCTTCGTCCCAATTGTGGTCGTAGAAAGTAGTTAAAAAAGCGAGTAATGCATAGGGTTCCACACGTGCAGGGTTTAGTTGTATGGCTCTTTCAACAGCCTGCTTCGCTTTGGGAACAGCCTGGTTAGGAGGCATAACTGCATAAAACGCAAATAGTGCGTATGTATCTGCTATGGCAGCATGCGCCTGCGAAAATTCCGGATCTAAAACGATAGCCTGCTGAAAATATTCAAGCCCTTTTTTTAATCCAGGGCCCCTCCTGTTCCAATAAAATCGTCCTTTTAAATAAATATCATAAGCCTCTTTGTTTTCTGTAGGAGCTGTGGTCATGATCTCCTTTTCTGTATCATGAAAAATGATCTTTAATTTTTCGGTAATTGATAATGCAACTTCATCCTGGATAGCAAAAATATCATCCATTTCACGATCGTATCTTTCGCTCCATAAATGAAAACCATCTGCCACATTTACTAACTGTGCGGTTACACGCAGGCGCCTTAGTTGCTTGCGTACGCTTCCTTCAAGCACTGTAGCAACACCTAACTTTTTACCAACTTCACGAACGTCAATATTTTTTCCTTTGAATTGAAATGATGAAGTTCTGCCCGCAACTTTCAGGTTTTTTAAATGAGATAAAGAATTCAGTATTTCTTCTGCCATGCCATCGCTGAAATACTCCTGCTCAGGATCATTACTCATATTTACAAATGGCAATACCGCTACACTTTTTTCGGGTACGCTGTCAACAAAAGCAGGTTTCTTTTCCTGTGTTTTTCCCTTTAATGAATTAGGTATTGGTTTCACTACGCATTCATCATCTATGGCAAACACTTCTATTTCTTTATCGATGTTTTTAAAATGATAATTACCCATCGACACCGTTTTAATTTGGGGATGGTTATGAAGTTCATTATTTACTTTATCCGAAATTAATATACTACCCGTTACTCCCAGCGATTCAATACGGGAGGCAACATTAACTCCATCGCCTATTACATGCTCATCATTAATGATGATATCACCCAGATGTATGCCCATGCGTACCGGAACAACAGGTTGGTTGCAAAATATTTGCTGCATAGCCAATGCACATTGAACAGCCTGTATAGCGCTATTAAAAATGCTGAGGGTACCGTCTCCATAAAATTGAATTACGCGGCCATCAAATTTTTTGTGTTCTCTTAATATAATTTCCCTGTGACGGTCTTTGATAAGCATTGCATTCTGCCCATCCTGTTGCATAAGTGCAGTATACCCTTCAATATCGGTAAATAAAATAGCGGCTAACTGACGGGACTGATGCATTAATAGCGCTGTTTTGAATTAGAAATTTACTACAATTTTTTTCAATTATATTTTACATGTGTAAAAACCATTGTTATGTTGATGTGCCATCAACATTGTTACAGGTAAGAAAGTTATTCAGGGAAATTCATTCTTTTTAAAAAAGGCTGGAAGTTAGGATCATTTTTTATAAATGAAAAAAATGGGTACACTCCAATGGTAACAAGAAGACAGGCCCGTTCCTCAAATGCCTTTTCTAAATATTCAAATACCTGATCATACTTTTTTGAAAAATAGGCAGCTGCAGATAAAGATAATCCGGAAATAAATTCTGTTTTTGATCGCAAAATTAATTCCTCCAAAATTTTTTCTGCTTCTGGTATATTATCAGTTTTATAATATAACCAACACAACCAAATCAATGGGTATTGATGCCGTCCAGAAACATCAACGGAAATTTTACTGGCTTCAATGGCTTCTTCATGTTTGTCTAATCCGCTTAAAGCCGCACCCAGGCAGCCATAAGAAATAAATGTATTTGGATCCAGATCAATGGCTATTTGACTTGACCTGCGTGCCTCTTCAAAGTTTCCTGCGCAAAAATATACTGTAGCTAATGTAGTATGCGAATGCGATACCAGTGGTTCAAGTTCAATAGCCTTTAAAGCCTGAGCAGAGGAATGACTGTAATTTCTTTCTACCCACGTAAAATAATTACTATACCAATAATGTACAGGTGCATAATCCGGATTAATGGTAATAGCTTTTTCAAATTGTTTTTTTGCTTCGCCCCAATTCCAATCGTAAAATGTAGTTACAAAAGCCAATACGCTATAAGGTTCAACACGTGCAGGATTTAACTCAATGGCTTTTTCAGCAGCCTTTCTTGCTTTAGGAATAACTTCATGTGGGGGTAAAATGCAATAAAAAGCAAATAATGCATAGGTGTCTGCTATTCCTGCATAGGCCAGTGAAAATTCAGGATCTAAAGCAGCAGCCTGGAGAAAAAATTCCAGTGCTTTTTTTAATCCGGGCCCCCGCCTGTTCCAATAAAATCGTCCTTTTAAATAAAGGTCGTAAGCTTCTTTATTTCCGGTTGGGGTTGTAGTAATACTTGTTCTTTCTGTTTCAAGTAATGTGATCTTTAATTTTTCAGTAACAGATAATGCAATTTCATCCTGGATGGCAAAAATATCATCTGTTTCACGATCATATCTTTCGCTCCATAAATCAAAACCATCTGCCACATTTACCAAATGCACAGTTACACGCAGGCGGTTAAGTTGCCTGCGCACACTGCCTTCAAGCACAGTAGCAACACCCAGTTTTTGGCCAACCTCACGTAAGTCAATTTTTTTTCCTTTGAATTGAAATGATGAAGTTCTGCCCGCAACTTTCAGGTTTTTTAAATGAGATAAAGAATTAAGAATTTCTTCTGCCATTCCATCGCTGAAATACTCCTGCTCAGGATCGTTACTCATATTTACAAAGGGCAATACTGCAACACTTTTTTCGGGTACCGGTGTGATGACTGCTGATTTTTTTTCTTGAGTTTTTCCTGTTAATGTGTTAGGCATTGGTTTTACCACGTATTCACCATCTATTGCAAACACTTCTATTTCTTTGTCAATGTTTTTAAAATGATAAGTACCCATCGACAGTGTTTTAATTTGAGGATGGTTGTGAAGTTCATTGTTTACTTTATCTGATATTAATACACTACCGGCTACCCCAAGCGATTCAATACGTGACGCAACATTAACGCCATCGCCAACAACATGCTCATCATTAATGATAATATCGCCAAGATGTATCCCCATCCGTACAGGAACAACAGGCACTTTACAAAAAATTTGTTGCATAGCTACTGCACATTGTACAGCCTGTACAGCACTATTAAAAATGCTAAGCGTGCCATCTCCGTAAAATTGAATTACACGGCCGTCAAATTTTTCATGTTCACTTACTATAATTTCACGATGACGATTTTTAAGAAAGATAGCGTTTTGTTCATCCCTTTGCATAAATGAAGAATAGCCTTCAATATCGGTAAATAAAATAGCGGCTAATTGACGGGATTGATTCATGAATAGCGCTGTTTGAATTAGAAATTTACTACAATTTTTTTCAATTATTTTCCGGATGTAATAAACCCTAAATAAGCATAACTCTTCAATAATAAATAGTGATGCTTGAAAGTGTGCAAATGCACATCGGGATATTGAAACCTTTCAGGTAATAAAAAACATTACGCAAGCTTTCTTTTAAGCGTTTGCGATACCCATTCTAATTCTATACCACCACGGGTTTGGGAAGAAGTACGATTTGTAAAATAGGGTCCTTTTAAAATTTTTGGTGATTCATGTTCATGAAGATGGAGCATTGTATATCCATAAAATTGTTCGGATTGATGAATATCTTTTGTTGAAGTATTTGTGTGTCCATGCCATAAATAACACATAGTAAAACTATCCTCATTATGGGATGATGCAAATTCAGATAGGATGCTTTCAGAATGGCCAATTGATGAATAAGAATGAACGTGCATAGTGGTTAGTGTTTGTTTTACTTCAATAACAAATTTTTGCATCACACTTCCATCTGAGTTTTCAAGTGTTCCTTCCCATCGTCCCCTGATGTCCGGAGGAATATTTAATGTTTTACGCATACCCTGAAACAATTTCGTATGCCATAAATAATTATCTGCTAAAACCCATAAAATACTGGTTGGTGCAATAATGTATGCGTACTCAAGCAAGATTTCTGTTACCGTTTGCATTTTTGCAATATGAAATATTATCAACACCATTGAAAAAATCAAAAGGCTAAATATTCCAACTGCTGCAATAAGTACTTTGATATTTAATTTATACGATTTCATTTTTTAGTAAAATATTTAATTTTGAAAATATATAATCTTAAAATTAAGACTCAGGAAAATTCATTCTCTCAATGATTGACTGGAATCTTGGATCATTCTTCATAGGTGTAAAGCCCGGCCACGCCCTGCATCCGGGGAGCGTTCCATCTCTTTGCTCAAACCCTTTTTCCAAATATTCAAAAGCAAGATCATATTGTTTTAGTGCATACGCCGGTATAAATAAAAACATTCCGGAAATAAATTCAGTGGCAGAGCGGCTAATCAGTTCATCCAATATTTTTTGGGCTTCTACCGGTTTGCCGGTTAAGGCATACGCATTACAAAGCTCTGCAAGCGGCCATGCATGCCTGTTGGAAAGATGAACGGCTGTTTGCAATACATCAATAGCTTCTGTATATTTTTCTAAGCCTATATAACTAACGCCAAGAAACCAATACGCAAGAAAGGAATTGGGCTCTAATTCTAGAGCCGTGTTACTTGCTAATTCTGCATCACTAAATCTTCCGGCACACAGCAACGTATTGGCTAATAAATCAAATGATATGGCAACAAGCGGTTCCAGTTCTGCAGCAAGTGTGCTTTCTTTTACAGCTTCTTCAGGTTTATTTTGTACCCACGATAAAAATGTGCTGTACCAATCATGTGTGGGTGCATAGTTATTATTAATGGCAAACGCTTTTTGAAATTGTCTCTTAGCTGCATCCCAATCCCAATCGTAAAGCATGCTGATAAAAGCTAGCGAAGTCCATGCTTCTACTAATGAGTCATCAATGTCTATAGCAGTTTCAGCAGCCTTTTTTGCCTTTGGCATCGCAACATGCGGTGGCATTACTGAATAAAAAGCTAACAGGGAATAAGAATCTGCAATACCTGCATGGGCCAATGCAAACAACGGATCAATTTCTGCTGCAATCAAAAAATATTCTAATCCTTTTTTTAAACCTGAGCCTCTCTTCTTCCAAAAAAAACGGCCTCTTAAATAATTATCGTAAGCCTCTTTATTAACGGTGGGTGTTTTTTTAATAAAGGCGAGTTCGGTATCAAGTAGTGTTATCTTAAGTTTCTCGGTAATTGTCATCGCTATCTCATCCTGTATTGCAAAAATATCATCCAGGTCCCGATCATATCTTTCACTCCACCTCTGAAAACCATCTTCAACATTAATTAATTGCGCTGTAATACGAAGATGGTTGCCCTGTTTGCGTACACTGCCCTCCAACACAGTGCTTACTCCTAATTTATCACCTACTTCACGCAGGTCAATACTTTTTCCTTTGAATTGGTAAGAGGATGTTCGTCCCGCAACCTTAAGATCTTTTACATGTGCCAGCGAATTAAGAATTTCTTCTGCAATGCCATCGCTGAAATATTCCTGGTCAGGATCACTGCTCATATTGATAAAAGGAAGAACGGCTATACTTTTTTCAGGAGAATGTTTTAATGGCTCTTTAATTTTTAAGTGGGAAGATTCACCGTTAATAATTACTTCATAAATTTTTACCGGGACTTTTACATTCTTCAGCGTTTCTAATTTTATGAACTTTGTTTCGATACCCTGTTTGTTTGAAATATTGTGATGCACCGATTCAGAAATATAAATTCCGCCGGGTTTTGCAATTGCCTGGATACGGGAAGCTATATTTACACCATCACCAAACACATCTTCATTTTCAAATACCACTTCGCCCTGGTGAATACCTATGCGTAAATTTAACTTAGGGAATTGATGGGATGAATGTTGAATTTCGGTAGCACATAAAACCGCATCAGTAACTGTTGAAAAGCTTGCCAGCACAGCATCTCCTATTTCTTTTATCCACTTGCCGCTAAATTTTTCGATAAGTGGTTTTTGTAGCTCACGATTTTGTTTTAATAATTCGAAAGCCTCCTGTTCATCATCTCCCATTAATGAAGTATACCCCACAATATCTGTGAACATAATTGCAGCTAATTGGCGAAGTTGTGGCAAACTCAAATTGTTTTTACAGCGGTAAGTTAAGTAAATGCCAGATTATTAAATATAAAAATTTCGAACCCATACACATTACTTATTCCTCAGGTTGATTTTTTATAAGCAGAACACTTAAACAAAATTAGCGGTACTGTTAGGTTTGATCAGAAAATTAGGGAATTCTTTTAACTTTACCGGTAACACCAACACTATGGAATACGTTGACTATTATAAAATTTTAGGGGTAGATAAAAAAGCAGGTATTGATGATATTAAAAAAGCGTACCGCAAACTTGCACGCAAACATCATCCCGATCTAAACCCAAATGATAAGGAAGCCAATAAAAAATTTCAACAAATAAATGAGGCTAATGAAGTTTTAAGCGATCCTGAAAACCGAAAAAAATATGACCAATATGGTAAGGATTGGAAACATGCAGATGAATTTGAAAAACAAAAACAATCGAGAGGACAATATGCCAACAGTGGCGGGCAAAGCTTTTCAGGCGGGTTCGGAGAAAATGACTTCTCGGATTTTTTTTCATCCATGTTTGGCGGAGGTGAAAGCCGTAGCAGCAGACAAACAAAATTTCGTGGCAAGGATTATAATGCAGAACTACATGTGGATCTTTTAGATGCTTATAAAACGCACCAGCAAACTATTACAGTAAACGAAAAAAATATCCGCATAACAATTCCGGCAGGTATTGAGAACGGACAGCAAATAAGGCTAAAAGGTTATGGCGCTCCCGGCGTTAACGGCGGACCTTCAGGAGATCTTTATATAACATTTTCTATCCGGAATAATACAAAATTTAAGAGATCGGGCAATGATATTTACACAACAACGGAAATTGATCTTTACACTGCTGTATTGGGTGGCGAAGTAACTCTTGACACATTAAACGGAAAAGTAAAACTGAAAGTAAAACCTGAAACACAGAATGACACTAAGATGCGGCTGAAAGGAAAAGGTTTTCCTGTGTATAAAAAAGAAGATGAATACGGTGACCTGTTCATTACTTTTTCTGTAATTATCCCGATAAACTTAACTGAAAAGCAAATAGAATTATTTAAACAATTAGCGCAAACTTCCCCATAGCCATCTGTATTAAAAATATACTCTATGCCAGGACAATTAATATCAACAGATGATTTTTGCACTCACTATAAAGTTGAGTATTCTTTTATCTCGTCGCTGCAACAAAATGGATTAATAGAAATTATTACAATTGATCAGCATTCATTCATAGATCATGATCATTTAAAAAATGTAGAAAGGCTGGTACGATTGCATTATGACCTTG
This sequence comes from Chitinophagaceae bacterium, assembly GCA_046594375.1. Lineage (GTDB taxonomy): Bacteria > Bacteroidota > Bacteroidia > Chitinophagales > Chitinophagaceae > Ginsengibacter. The sequence continues at coordinate 2,754 of JBKJSX010000213.1, read as the reverse complement.
ACATAAATCTTGAAGGCATAGAAGCGATCACCTATTTGCTTAACCGCGTGAAAAATATGCAGGATGAAATTGTTTCGCTTAAAAACAGGCTTCGTATGTATGAGGATATCCATGAGTAAATAATAAGAAATTAAAAGTTGAAGTAATTTTTTTGAACTTACTTCTTTCTAATTTATAATTCCTTATTTAAAAATTTTAAACGGCCACTCATTTCGAATTTTAGCCTTAATAAAATAAACTATCATCCCGGCACCTATAACAATCAATCCTCCAATGATCATCTTGCTTCCTGTGGAGAAAAACACAAACAGCCACATTGTTATAGCAATGTAAACCGGAACTGGAAACAGTGGCATCTTATAAGGAAATTCCTGTCCGTTTTTTGATCTGCGTAATATCAATAATCCTATCCCCTGCCCAATAAATTGTATCAATATCCGCATAGCAAGTATGGCATTTATAATGTCTCCCAATCTAAATAAAAGACTAAAAATAAATGCAACACCTCCTAAAAAAAGTAAGGAGACGTAGGGGAAGTTCTTTGTTGGATGCAGTTTTCCAAAAACGGTAAAAAAAGAATTATCAATAGCTGCAGCATACGGGATGCGGCTATAGCCAAGCGTTGCAGAAAATACAGAAGCGAATGCCACCCAAAGAATTAAACACGTTGCAATGTTTGCGGCTTTGCTTCCCATTAAATGTTGCACAAAAACACTTACCACAAATTCACTGTCTTTTGCTTCCTGCCAGGGCACTACACTAACAACACTTATATTCATCATTAGATACAAAACTGAAATTCCTGCAATCGAAAAAAACATACTCCGCGGAATATTCTTAGATGGATTTTTTATTTCTCCCCCCAAATGACAAATATTATAATAACCCAAATAACTGTACACCGTTTTTACACTGGCAAAACCAATCGCAGTTACAAAAGCATAATCAATGGAGATGCCATCATTAATATGCGTTATGGGAGAAAGAAAATTTCCATGAGCAATACCGCCGCCAATTATCCAAAACATAGTGATGATAACACCGCTCCAAAGCAGTACACTTATTTTTCCAATGGTTTCTATTTTACGATATAATAAAAGAACGATAAGTACAACAACAGATCCACTTACTATTTTTGAAGTGAGAGCATCAAGAGGAACTAAATAAGAAAAATATTTTGCAAAGCCGATAGCCGCAGAAGCAATAACCAGCGGCGCCTGTATCATTGTTTGCCAAACAAATAAAAAGCTCATCAGCTTACCTGCACCATGTTTACCATATGCTTCTTTTAAAAAATTATAACTGCCACCTGCCCGTGGAAATGCAGCGCCTAACTCACTCCATATCATCGCGTCAACAATTGATAATGCTGCGCCGGCAAGCCATGCATACAAAAAATAAGGCCCGTTCATCATTCCAATTACCATCGGTAAAGTGATGAAGGGACCAATGCCAACCATATCAATCATGTTGATTGCTGTAGCGTGCCCTAAACCAAGTGATCTTTTTAATTCTGACATTATCTAAACAAAGATGGGGAGAATTAAGATTTGAAACATCACAATAGGATAGATTGTTATCAAAACAAATCCATTTTTTTATTCGATTGGGCTCTTATCATTTGCCCGTAATCCTGGCGGTTTGATAAAGCATTTATTGTTTGGGCTATTCTTTTTGTTTTTGTCGCATCAGTTTTAGCACTGTCAATCCAGTTACTAAAATATTTTCTATGCCCCGGAGTTAATTCCTTAAAGTATGAAAGACCTTCCGGTTCATCAGCCAGGCACTCCATTAATGCTCCATTAAGTTTTACAGGGTTATTATCAACGTCAATTATAATCTTGAGAGAAGCCCCTTTGCACTTACCAATTTTTTTTCTGATGGATGCATTTAATGCAAGAATAAAATTACCCTCACCCATAGGCAAAAGTGCAAGCCCTTCAAAAGCGTAATTATCCAAACTACCTTTTACTCTGAAAGATTTTTTATTATTTGGTTTTAATTTCCCCGCAATTGCAGCCGCAATTTCAATATAAGTCCAGCCTGTTTTTTCTCCCTGGTCATTAAACTTTTTTATGATCGTTGTAAATTGAATCATGAGTTTAAAGTTAAACCGTCACGCTTTTTCTTCCTCAATATTCAGCAGTTTTTTTCTTTTTTGTATTCCAAAGATGAGGTAAACAATTAGTCCAATAACAGGTGCAATAAAAATTATAATTGCCCAAAATATTTTTACGGGCATTGGGATATCTTTTCTTTTGAATAGTGTAACGAATACTATAATAATTGTGAGGAGCCAAAGGGCTACAAGTATAAGATACCCACCAACAAGCGCTGAAAAAAAATCGAGCATGATTTTGATTTTAGACCAGTAAATGTATTGAATACTGTTATAAAATTATTAAGTCTTTTGGTTTGTTTGCAAATAAAGAAGGGTTGCATACATCCTTAAATGAGGAAAATGAATATTTGAGGATACTTAACTTTGCCGGATGACAAAGCTTTCAGTTAATATAAACAAGATCGCTACGCTTCGTAATTCAAGAGGTGGTAATAATCCTAACTTAATTAAAACAGCGAAGGATATTGAACGTTTTGGCGCCGATGGAATTACAGTGCATCCACGCCCGGATGAAAGACATATCAGGTATGATGATGTATTTGAATTAAAAAAAATAATTACGACCGAATTTAACATTGAAGGGAATTGTAGGGAACAAAAATTTGTTGATCTTGTTTTAGCCAATAAGCCAA
>JBKJSX010000056.1:0-7586 GCA_046594375.1 Chitinophagaceae bacterium | reverse complement strand
ATTGGTAGCCTCAATTATCTCAAAAAAGCAATCTTGAAACCATTTACCCAGTAAATAAATTAATGAAGATCTAAAAGAATCTTCAACATTAATACGATGCAAGAAGTTACAGTTAATGACTCCAATATTCATTTGGATTTTGAACAGGCAAAAGCAAAACATCTTCTATTCAAATCTAAACTCCGCTCTATTTTATATGGAGCACAAATAACTGACGAAGCCCCAGTATTGTCGCAATTTGAGTGTACAGTTGGTAAATGGATTTACAATCATGCATTAAAGGCATATGGTCATATACCGGAAATGCAGGAATTGGAAAAAGTACACGCTGACATTCATACTTCGGCAAGGGAACTTGTTTCATTACACAAAGATGGCAAAGAGGAAGAAGCCCGAAAAGGTTTACTTGGTATGGAAAAAATTGCCGATCATCTTGTAGGATTATTAGCCATCGTAGAACATAAGCTCGCAATAGTACTTCCCAGAATAAAAATCCAATACGAAGGATTAGAGACCAGCCGGGCAGAACTTAATGATCTGCTTAAAGCGAATGAGCATCTTGATAAAAGAATTCAGGAACAATCCGGTAAATTAATTACTGAGCGCATGGTGCTTTACAATTCGTTTATGAATGCTCCATCAGGTATTGCCATTTTAAAAGATGATAAGTTAGTTTATGAATTTGCAAATGCTGAATACGAAAAATTAAGTGGCAGAAAAATTACCATTGGCAAAACAGTGGAGGAACTTTTTCCTGAAATAGAACAGCAGGGATTAACAGCTATACTCAAAAATGTTTTTTCTACAGGCAACCCGTTTATCGCCAATGAACTTGCTGTAGAGATAAACACAAAAGGTGATGGCATTCTAGAAAAGCTCTTTCTCAATTTAACGGTGCAGCCTTTAAAAGATGAAAAGGGAAACACAGAGAGATTATTAGCACATATCATTGATGTTACAGAGCAGGTAACTGCACGCAAAAAAGTTGAAGTGAGCGAGGAGCAACTAAGAATAGCGATTGAAGGCGGAGATTTAGGAACGTATGACTTGTCTCCGCAAAAAGGAGAATTAAATTGGTCAGCAAAAACAAAAGCATTATTTGGTTTACCACCAGATGCGGAAGTAAATTACGACCTCTTTTTAAGTAGCCTCCATCCTGAAGATAAGGAAAGAGTTTATGCTGCTAATCAGAAAGCCATGGATGTTCAATATGGAGGACTTTATCAAAACGAATACCGCACAATTGGAATTACTGATGGTAAGCTCAGATGGGTGAGATCAAAAGGAAAAACAACTTTTGATGAACATGGGCAACCCATACGTTTTACAGGAGTTGTGCAGGATATTACTGAAGAAAAAGCTGCCAAAGAAGCCCTTGCCTATCGAAGTGCCTTACTGGAAGCACAAAACGAAGCAATTCCGGATGCCATTTTAATTGTTGACACAAAAGGTAAAATGATTTCTTTTAATCATCACTTTGTAGAGCTCTGGAAAATACCGGAAGAAATTATTAAACGTAAAGATGATTCAGCCGCTTTGAAATATGCAATGACGCAGCTAACAGATCCGGAGGGTTTTATTGAAAGAGTAAATTATTGTTATTCACATCCGGATGAAAAAGCAAATGAGGAAGTGCTCTTTAAAGATGGGCGCACCATTCAAAGATATGGAAACGCAATTATCGGAGAAGATGGTACTTCTTATGGATGGGCTTGGTATTTTAGGAACATTACCGAATCAAGAAAAAATGAAATTGAAATTAAAAAGGCTTTGGAGCAAAAGGATGAATTCATAAGCATTGCTTCGCATGAATTAAAAACTCCCGTTACGAGCCTTAAAGGATTTACACAAATTCTAAAATTGAAATTTGAGCAAGAAGAAAATTCACAAGCTGTTGATCTTTTATCAAGAATGGATAAGCAGGTTGACAAACTTACCAAACTTATAGTTGAACTCTTAGATGCAACAAAAATTGAGAACGGGCAACTTAAATTTTCGAAAGAAGATTTTGATTTTAATGCTTTGGTTTTAGAGACAGCAGAAGAAATGCAGCGAACCACCGAAAAGCATACAATAAAAGTTAAGCTTGTGGATACAAAACTTATTTGTTGTGATAAAGACCGTATCGGGCAGGTGATCATAAATCTTGTATCAAACGCAATTAAATATTCTCCCAACGCCAACGAAATACTTATTACCTCTTCAATTGAAAATGATACATTAAAATTATGCGTAAAGGATTATGGTATCGGAATTCCCGCCGAAAAACAATCTCATGTTTTTGACCGCTTTTTCAGGGTTAGTGGAGGTAAGCAGGATACATTTCCCGGATTGGGATTGGGCTTATTTATTTCTTCTGAAATAATAAAACGACACAACGGAAATCTGACTGTAAAAAGTATTGTGGGGGGAGGTTCAACTTTTTGTTTTACACTTCCATTTACTGCAAACCAATAAAAATTTATGCCAACGCATTTACATCACCACGATCATCCCCATGGTCATCATCACGAAGAGCATTTAAAAAGCTCTGACCTGCTAAGAGATATTGTTATTGGCATGAGTGATGGACTCACTGTTCCCTTTGCGCTGGCTGCAGGTTTAAGCGGAGCAGTGGTAAGCAGCGGTATTATAATAATTGCGGGCATTGCAGAGATTGCTGCAGGCAGTATTGCCATGGGCTTAGGCGGATATCTTGCAGGTAAAACTGAACAGGATCATTACAACAGTGAATTAAAAAGAGAATATGAAGAAGTGGAAAGAATTCCTGAAATGGAAAAGCAGGAAGTAAAAGATTTTTTTAAAGGAATAGGGTTGAGTGAAAACATACAAACCCAGGCAGCAGAAGAAATTGCAAAAGACAAAAAGCAATGGGTGAAGTTTATGATGAAGTATGAGTTAGGCCTTGATGAGCCTGATCCAAAACGTGCTACCAAAAGCGCTTTGAACATTGGGCTGTCATACATTGTAGGAGGTATCATTCCGTTAAGCCCCTATTTCTTTATAAATAATTCAACAGATGCTTTAAAAATCTCTGTTATTGCAACGCTTATTTGTTTGTTTGTATTTGGTTACTTTAAAAGTAAACTTACAGGTGTAAGCCCATTGTTGGGTGCTGTTAAAGTTACCCTCATCGGGGCAGTTGCGGCGGCTGCTGCATTTAGCATTGCTAAACTGCTTTAGATAAAGTTTGCAGCCTGTGCTTTGAATCTTTGATAATATTTTCTGTCGTCCATTCCACTTTATTTTCAAACTCATGTAAGCGTACAAGGCAATCTTTTTTATAACATATCCTGCAGGAAAATTCGTGGCAATCATCTGAGTGAACAAATAATTCCATTGCCTCTCCAAACTCTTTACGTACAAGCAATGCAAGCGCCTCTACTTCTTCATGCGCCTCCCTTACATTTAAATACCAGGGCACAGTTAAATGGCAATCCATATGCAATGTGCCGCCATATTTTATCATTCGCAGATTGTGCAGGTCGATCCAGTTCTCTCTCCTGTTCGCATTTAATAATGCAACAAGCTTTTTTAATAGATCAATATCTGCCTCATCCATTATTCCTGCAATAGACGTGCGGATTATTTTATAGCCTGTGTAAATAATAAGAAAAGAAAATATAATGGCTACAACACTATCAAGCCACAGTAGTTTTGTAAAATATAAAAATATCAGACCTATAATAATCCCAAGGGTTGACCATGTATCAGTACGCAAATGTTTACCGCTTGCAATTAAAACAAGGGAATTATTTTTTCGTCCTGCATTTACACAAATCGTTCCTGCAACATAATTAACCAGTGCAGTTGCGGCAACTAAAATGATTCCATAATCAAGTTTTTGAATTGTGTGTTGATGAATAAGAATGCCTACTGCTGCTTTATATATTACCACAAAGCCGGCAACTATTATCAATGTGCCTTCCACGGCTGCAGAAAGAAATTCAACTTTTCCATGGCCATAGGGGTGATCTTCATCCTTAGGCTTCGCAGAAATATATAAGCTGTAAACCCCTATCAATGCTGCTATCACATTCACAGTACTTTCCATTGCATCCGTTAGAATGGCAACCGAATTGGTCATATACCAGGCAACCATCTTTACAGCAAACAATACAATTGCTATAACTGTAATTATCTTTTGAAGCCGGAGATTATATTGTGATGCTTTCAAATAAAATAATTAGTGCGCAAAGATAAGTTCCATTTCAATCATTGTTTCTCTTCTCTCTTCTCATCTGGCAGCCGGGCGGGGGTGAGGTTATTATGCTAAATTTGCACCATGCGCACAATGCTTAATATTTTAAGTAGTTCCTTCAGACTTACCATGCAGGAGCTTATGGTGAACAAACTAAGAACTGCATTGTCGCTCATCGGTATCTCGTTCGGTATCTTTTGTATAATCGGTGTACTGGCTACTGTTAATAGTCTTGAAAGAAATATACAGGATGAAATTAAAGGTTTAGGCACCAACACAATTTATATTGATAAATGGGATTATAGCGGTGGCCCTGATTATCCATTTTGGAAGTTTGTAAATCGCCCTGTACCTAAGTTTGATGAAATGGCTTTTATAAAACAACGCAGCCAATTGGCAAGCCACATTGCCTACAATGTAAACAGCATTGGCAATGTTGAATATAAAAATAACATGTTGCAGGGTGTAACTTATTATGGTATCACTGAGGAACAAAATGCCATTCAACCAATCATAATTCAATATGGACGTTACATTTCTTCTTCTGAATTTTTTGCAGGTACCAGCATTGTTGTTATAGGATATGACAACGCAGAAAAATTATTTATAAGAGCAGACCTCGCTGTTGGAAAAGAAGTTATCCTCAACGGCAAAAAAGCAAAAGTGATCGGAGTAATAAAAAAAGAAGGACAGAATTTGATCGGGTGGAATTATGATGGCTGCGTGATAATGCCCTATCGTTTTATAAGGAATGTTGTAGATGAAAAACGTTCGAATGTTTTTATTATGGCAATGGCTAAACAAGGTACAACGGTTCTTGCTTTTAAAGATGAACTGGAAGGCGTGATGCGATCTATAAGAAAATTAAGCCCCACTACCGAAGATAATTTTAGCCTGAATGATGTTGGTGGTTTTAGCGATAAGATAAGTTCGCTTTTTGTAACCATAAATATTGGTGGTTGGGCAATAGGCTTGCTGAGCCTTGTTGTTGGTGCTTTCGGTATTGCAAACATTATGTTTGTAACGGTTAAAGAACGCACGCCGATGATAGGTTTAAAAAAAGCAATTGGTGCAAAGCGCAGAAGTATCCTTATGGAATTTCTTTTGGAGGCAGCGATTATTTGCATCATGGGAGGTTTGATAGGATTATTGCTGGTATACATTTTAACACTCGTGCTTAGCAGTGTTTTTAATTTTCCTGTTTTTATTTCTGCAGGCATATTAACGCTGGCTATTTCTATTTGTATAATTATAGGAATATTATCAGGAATTATACCCGCAACAATTGCTGCACGGCTGGATCCGGTGGTGGCGATACGAAGTAAATAATTTTGAATTTTAAATTATAAATTTTGAATGTTTACAAAATTTAGTATGCATATTCATTCAACATTCAACATTTAAAATAAATGAGTATTACAATATTAGCTATCGAATCTTCCTGTGATGAAACTTCTGCATCCGTTTGTGTTGATGGAAAAATATTAAGTAACGTTATCGTTAACCAAACCATTCACGAAAAATATGGAGGTGTAGTGCCCGAACTGGCTTCACGTGCGCATTTACAAAATATCGTTCCTGCTGTACACGAAGCAATGTCAACTGCCAATCGTCAACTGTCAACTATCGATGCATTTGCATTTACACAATCACCCGGATTGATCGGTGCATTGCTTGTGGGTGCACAATTTGCAAAATCATTATCACTTGCATTTGATAAACCTTTGATCGCAGTGCATCACATGCAGGCGCATGTGTTGGCAAATTTAATCCCCGACAACAAGCCTGATTTTCCTTTTTTGTGTTTGACAGTTAGTGGCGGCCATACACAAATTGTTTTATGCGAAGATTATTTGCAGATGAAAGTGATAGGGCAAACATTGGATGATGCAGCAGGAGAAGCCTTTGATAAAAGTGCAAAACTCTTAGGGCTTCCCTACCCCGGCGGACCGTTGATAGACAAATATGCTGCAGAAGGTGACCCAAATAAATTTAAATTTCCGGAGCCGCAAATTGATGGGTTGGATTTTAGTTTCAGCGGATTAAAAACTGCAATTCTTTATTTTATACAAACTGGAAAAAAGAAAAATGAAAATTTTGTTGAAGAAAATTTGAATAACGTTTGTGCATCTATCCAACAAAGAATTGTTTCTATCCTTTTAAATAAATTAAAAAAAGCAGCCGAACAAACACGGATAAAAAATATTTGTATTGCCGGCGGCGTAAGCGCCAACAGTGGTTTAAGAAGATCATTAGAAGAAATGGGAAAACAATTGGGTTGGAAAACTTTTATTCCGCCATTTGAATATTGCACAGATAATGCAGCCATGATAGCCATCACAGCCTATTATAAATATTTAGCAGCTGATTTTGCCGACCTTAGCATAAGCCCGTCAGCAAGAGCAGAATGGTAGAAGATAAAAATATAAAATAAAAGATTTTAAGCCGGCCTCAGAAAAATAGCGTTAAGAAAATTTATGTGGCTGACGTTAAAAAATGAAATCGATATTACTGCAGCTTGAGCTTATTTCATTTTAGTCAGGCACATAAATTTTTAGCTAATTAGAAAGCAGCCACTTCCCTTCTCCTTTAAGGAGAAGGTGCCCTAAGGGCGGATGAGGTTGCAGCCTTGATTTTTTGGTTCTTTTTTATCAAGAAAAAAGAACAAGTAATATTATGACAGACGAAAACATAGAAGAGGAACAGGAACAGGAAGAAGAACTCTTCGAGAAACTTACGATCGTAGTTGACAAAGGGCAGGAACCTTTGCGCATCGATAAATTTTTAATGCAGCGCATTGAAGGCGCTACACGAAATAAAATTCAGCAGGCTATAGCAGCAGAAAGAGTTTTAATAAACGACAAGGCAATAAAATCCAATCACAAAATAAAACCCGGTGAGAAGATAGTTTTGTACGACAGCCGTATCCCCGAAACAACAGACATCATCCCCGAAAATATTCCCATCAACATTATTTACGAAGATGATGATGTGATGGTAGTAAATAAACCTGCAGGCATTGTTGTGCATCCCGGCAGTGGCAACCGCAGCGGCACTTTAATAAACGGAATTGCCTGGCATCTAAAACAATTAGATCCTGATGTTGACGAAACAAACCTGTCACGCTTTGGTTTGGTGCACCGCATAGATAAGAACACAACCGGCTTACTGGTGATAGCAAAAAATGCACATGCCATGACGCATCTTGCCAAACAATTTTTTGATCACACCGTACACAGAAGATATATGGCAGTGGTGTGGGGAGATTTTGAAGAGAACGAAGGAACCATAAAAGCGCATGTTGGCAGGCACCAGCGTTTCCGTAAATTATTCACCGCCTATCCTGATGGCGAGCATGGTAAAGATGCTATAACACATTATAAAG
>JBKJSX010000280.1:0-12935 GCA_046594375.1 Chitinophagaceae bacterium | reverse complement strand
CAGAAGTGGGAAGATATGAAAGGCCAAAAAGATTCAGCGGACTTCGTTGATGATCTACAATTAAAAGATAGTAAGATCATAAGATTAAGTGAGTACACAAGGAAACTACATTAATATCAAAAAAGAAATATTTCTCAGAGCACTGCGATCGCAGTGCTCTCTTATTTTACATACTCCTGCGATATTGAGCCTCACCTCCCTTCCTCCTCTCCCCAAGAGAGGAGGAGGCACTTTAGAATAAATTCAAACAACAGATCTCCCATTTCATATATTGGATATTACCCAGCAATTCATTTTCATTTTTATAAAATGATAGTAACATGTCTGGCCAGATGTGCGTTAGCTCTCCCAAGGGGGAGATTTAGAGGGGGCTACATACTCCTCCTGTACTGTCCGCCCACTTCATACAATGCATGAGTGATCTGTCCAAGAGAACAGTATTTTACAGTCTCCATAAGTTCTTCAAAAAGATTGCCGTCGTTGACAGCAACTTGCTGCAAACGTTTGAGCATTTCATCACTTTTATCTTTATGTCTTTCTTTAAAAGAATGTAATGTGCTTACCTGAAATTCTTTTTCTTCAGTTGTGCTGCGGATAACTTCCTGGGGCAAAATAGTTGGTGATCCTGCTTTGTTTAAAAAAGTATTCACTCCAACGATCGGAAATTCGCCTGTGTGTTTTAATGTTTCATAATACAAACTTTCTTCCTGTATTTTATTTCTCTGATACATTCTTTCCATTGCACCCAGCACACCGCCACGTTCTGATATCCTTTCAAACTCAGCCATCACAGCCTGTTCTACGAGATCAGTCATTTCTTCAATTAAAAAACTTCCCTGGTTGGGGTTCTCATTTTTTGCTGTGCCTAACTCACGGTTGATGATCAATTGAATTGCCATTGCACGGCGAACACTTTCTTCTGTTGGTGTTGTTATCGCTTCATCATAAGCGTTGGTATGAAGACTGTTGCAATTATCGTAGATGGCATACAATGCCTGAAGTGTTGTTCTTATATCATTGAAATCAATTTCCTGTGCATGCAAACTTCTACCGCTTGTTTGAATATGATACTTCAACATCTGGCTGCGCTTGTTTGCATTGTATTTATACTTCATCGCCTTTGCCCAAATTCTTCTTGCAACCCGACCAATAACAGCATATTCAGGATCCATACCATTACTAAAAAAGAAAGAAAGGTTAGGCGCAAAATCATCAATGTTCATCCCACGGCTTAAATAATATTCCACATAAGTAAAGCCGTTGGATAAAGTAAATGCAAGCTGTGTTATAGGATTAGCGCCTGCTTCAGCGATGTGATAGCCGCTTATGGAAACCGAATAAAAGTTCCTTACTTTTTTCTCTATAAAATATTGCTGCACATCACCCATTAATTTCAATGCAAATTCTGTAGAAAAAATACAGGTGTTCTGCGCCTGGTCTTCTTTCAAAATATCTGCCTGAACAGTGCCACGAACTGTTGCTAAGGCTTTTGCTTTTATCTGATCGTAAACATCAGCAGGTAGTACATCAGAACCTGAAAGACCGAGTAAGCGTAACCCGAGTCCATCATTGCCCGCAGGCAAAGCTCCCTCTAAGTCTCCCCCCTTGGGGGAGACTTGCTTACCATCTGTTCCAAGATATTTTGGCAAGCTTTCAATACCATATTTTGATTCGATGATTTTATTTACTTCTTCTCTTAAATTATTTTCAATGATATATTTTTCACACTGCTGATCAATGGCTGCATTTAAAAAGAAGGCGAGTATCATTGGTGCCGGTCCGTTGATCGTCATGCTTACAGAGGTTTTTGCATCACAGAGATCAAAGCCACTGTAGAGTTTTTTTGCATCGTCAACTGTTGCAATACTTACACCACTGTTACCAACTTTACCATAAATATCAGGACGTGGATCAGGATCTTCGCCATACAATGTAACGCTGTCGAACGCTGTGCTGAGTCGCTTTGCAGGCTGACCAATACTTACATAATGAAAACGACGGTTGGTTCTTTCGGGTCCGCCTTCGCCTGCAAACATTCTTGTAGGATCTTCTTCCTGCCGTTTTAAAGGAAACACGCCTGCTGTGTAAGGAAATTCCCCGGGAAAATTTTCCTGTAAACTCCATTTTAAAATATCTCCCCAATCTTTAAACCTCGGTACAGATATTTTGGGAATCTTAGAATGGGAAAGTGATTCGAAATACAAAGGAAGTTTTATGATCTTTCCTCTTACATCATATTCAAAAAATTCTTTTTGATATAATGATTTTAAAGAGTTCCATTCTTCAAGAAACTTTTTATTAGACGGCTCTAATTGCTCAAGTAATTTATCTCTTACTATAGTGATAACAGCAAGTGTATAGGCAGCCACAGTCTTGAGGGTTTCAAGAGTTCCATTAAGTTGATAAATTTGAGAAGCAATTTCCGCCTGAGCATGTGCCAACTTATTGTACTTATAAATTTCTTCCGCGATCTCAGCAAGGTATCTTACACGCCTAGCAGGAATAATATGTGTTTGACTGGTTGTATCTTTTGTGTGTTTATGATGTTCAATTTCTCCCGCAAACTTCACTCCTGTTTTTGCGGCAACAGTTTCCATTAATCTTTCAAACAATTCGTTTACGCCTGCATCATTAAACTGCGAAGCTATTGTTCCAACAACAGGCAACTCATTATCTTTTGCTGTCCATAAATTATTATTGCGCTTGTATTGTTTCTTTACATCATGCAAGGCATCTAATGCACCGGCTTTATCAAATTTATTTATGCAAACAATGTCTGCATAATCAAGCATATTTATTTTTTCCAGTTGAGAAGCAGCACCGTATTCAGGCGTCATCACGTACATGCTTACATCGCAATAATCTAAAATGGAAGCATCACTTTGTCCCACCCCGGCGCTTTCCAAAATAATAAAATCATATTTTGCTTCTTTACAAATGTCAATGGCTTCCTGAACATATTCGCTCAATGCTTTATCGCTTTCTCTTGTAGCAAGGCTGCGCATGTATGCCCGCGGACTGTGAATTGAATTCATTCTGATCCTGTCGCCTAACAATGCGCCGCCGGTTTTTTTCTTGGATGGATCTACAGAAATAACTGCAATGGTTTTATCTAAATAAGTATTTAAAAAGCGACGGACGATCTCATCTGTCACTGAAGATTTTCCTGCACCACCGGTTCCTGTAATACCGAGAACAGCCCCCTCTAAATCTCCCCCATTGGGGGAGACTTTCGCAGCTTCTTTTATTTTGATTATTGTATTATCAATATTGTGAAGGATGTCTTCATTATTTATCCGCATTACATTAAAGCCAAGTTCATGCAATCTTTCTGTGCGCTGATCATCATTTAATTTTACATCAGGCATTTGATGAATCAATCCATCTACTTCAATAATTAAATGTTTATCCAGAGAAATAAAATCAGCAATAAATTGATCAATTATATGTTGCCTTCGGAATTTTATTCCATCAAGTTGTTTATCTCGTAACCTGCTCCATAACACTGCCTCTGCTTCAGTTTGATTACCACGCATTTTAATGGCAAACTCTTTTAAGCTTTTATAATAAAATGGATCGGCAGTTGCAAAAAAAGGATCAGCATCTCCATTTAAAAATTGTTTATAAGGTTCTCCATTTTCAGCTAATGTAATTGCCCTGGAAATTTTTTTAATATCCCTCCATTCCCCCAAAGCATAATGCCCGTTCCCGTTTAAAGGGCTTTGAGTGCTGGCTTCTCCTCCTCCAAAGGGGGAGGTCGGGAAGGGGCTGCATTGCTTTACTACATCCTCTATCATTCCTTCCAAACCCATGTGTCTTCCATCATCAGGAGAATAAATTCTTGTTATACCATAATCATGTAGCTCTTTTATTTCTGAAGGCAAAATTGTTCCGCCGCCGCCGCCAAATATTTTAATGTGCCCACAACCATTTTCATTCAGCAGGTCTTTCATGTATTTAAAGAACTCCACATGGCCGCCCTGGTAACTTGTTATGGCAATGCCTTGTGCATCCTCTTCTATTGCACATTCAACAATTTCAGCAACGCTCCTGTTGTGGCCAAGATGAATAACTTCGGCTCCCTTGCTTTGCATTATGCGGCGCATAATATTTATAGCAGCATCATGACCATCGAACAATGATGCGGCCGTAACTATACGAACATTATTAGTTGGTGAGTAAGACATAAAATTTTTATCAATCGTTACAACAAAATTACAAATAAAGAAAACGAAATGATTATCTCATCCTGAAAGTGAGGTCTGCAAATTCCTTAACGCTCAGCGTTTCAGCCCTTCTTAAAAATAATTCATCCTGCAGTTCTTCCTGCGTGAACAAACTTTTTACTGCATTGCGCATTGTTTTACGGCGCTGGTTAAATGCAGTTTTTACCAATACCCAAAATGCTCTTTCACTTTTAACAGGCAATTTTTTTTTTACAGTTGTTAATCGTATCACCCCACTTTTTACTTTTGGCTGAGGTGTAAAACATTCATTGCCTACATCAAATAAATATTCTACATCATAATAATATTGTATCAATACACTCAGCACCCCATAAATCTTACTTCCTTCTTTTGCTGCTGCTCTTTGTGCAACTTCTTTTTGAAACATGCCGATAACACATGGCACAAGTTCTTTCCATTCCAACACTTTAAAAAGAATTTGAGTAGAGATGTTATAAGGAAAATTTCCGATAACAGTAAATGGCTCCTCAAAAGGTCTGTCTATCTGTAAAAAACTTTTATGAATGATCTTGTCCTGCAGGTCAGGATATTTTTTAATTAAAAAATCTACTTTCTCTTCATCAAGCTCTACAGCTTTAAAATTTATATCCGGGATCTTAAAAAGATATTTTGTTAATGCACCGCCGCCAGGGCCAACTTCCAAAAGATTTTTGAAGGACTTCTGAAGTAACGCTTCAACAATTTTTTTTATGATATTTTCATCTTTTAAAAAATGCTGTCCCAGTGATTTCTTTAATGTGTACATGCTCGCTGCAAATTACATCACTTCCACAACGCAATTTCATTATTGATGCAGGATGTTTATAAAGCAGTTATAATTATTTACCTTGCAACAAGCAAATATTTATAAAATGAATATAGGGATATCAGAACACAAACCTGTAATTGGCTTTACCTGTGGCGATGTAAATGGAATAGGCACTGAACTTATCATTAAAACTTTGTCAGATAACCGCATATTAGAGATATGTACCCCTGTTGTATTTGCCAACAATAAAGTGATAAATTTTTACAGGAAGAGTGTGCCGGAAATAGTGTTCAACTTTACGAACATAAAAGATCTTTCAAGAGTTAATCATAAACAGGTAAATATATTCAGCTGTTGGGAAGAGGAGGTTTCAATAACTCCCGGAGTAATGAACGAGACCGGTGGTAAGTATGCCATAAAAAGTTTATTAGCAGCATCACAGGCTTTAAAAGAAGGCAAGATCCATGGTATGGTTACGGCTCCTATTCACAAAAAAAATATTCAGAGCGATGCATTTAATCACACCGGGCATACGCCTTTTTTAAAAAACCTATATGGAGTAAAAGATGTGCTGATGTTACTAACAGCAGATAATTTAAAAGTAGGATTGGTTACAGAACATGTACCTGTAAAAGATGTAGCCCAATATATAACAAGAGAAAATATTACCAGCAAATTGCAAATTATGTATGCAAGCCTGCAACAGGATTTTGGAATTGACAGACCTAAAATGGCTGTATTGGGACTAAATCCACATGCAGGTGATGAAGGACTGATAGGTACGGAGGAAGAAGAAATTATTAAGCCGGCGATTAAAGACGCCAAACAAAAAAATGTTCTTGTGATGGGACCTTTTAGCGCTGATGCTTTTTTTGCCAGGGCACAGTATGAAAAATTTGATGCGGTGTTAGCCATGTACCACGACCAAGGATTGATACCATTTAAATCCTTATCAATCGGTGAAGGAGTTAATTATACAGCAGGAATCACCGGTGTAAGAACAAGTCCTGATCACGGTACTGCATTTGACATTGCAGGTAAAAACCAGGCAGATGAAGGATCTTTCAGAGCTGCGATATTTACATGCATAGATGTTATTAACAGCAGGAAAACCTATGAAGAGAACAGGAAAAATCCTCTTAAAAAAGTAAGCGCATCTTTTGTTGCTAACGCAGTTGATGAAAAAATTGTGGAAGAAGGATAGGAGAGTTTTAAGTTAAGAGCCAGGATGCATATAACTTTGTAAAGCCTTTACATAATTTTCAAAAGCCCCAATTCCCTTAGGTGTTATTTTACAAATGGTAAGTGGATAATTATCTTTAAACTGTTTTGTTACTTCAATATAACCAACCTCTTTAAGTTTGGTAATCTGTACACTTAAATTACCGGCAGTTGCATTTGTTTTATCTTTTATAAAAGTAAACTCTGCTTCTTTTACGCTTATCAATAAGCTAACAACAGCAAGCCTTAGAGGAGAATGTAATATAGGGTCAAGTTCTTTAAACATTACTGCATTTTTCTCCCCGTAAAAATTTTCTTCTTAATATCAGTCCCGGAATAAACCAGTTGCAAATACCTGCCAAACCATTTAATAACATATCATAAGCAGTATTGGTAAAGCATGAAAGGATAAAAAAACCATAACATAAAATAGCCGCCCAAAACATGGGTTTAAATTTATGTGCAATGCCTGTAGCTAATGTTGGTATAGCATATAACAGCAGCAGCAAAGATCCGGGGCTTAAGGGAAAAGGATGAAACGGTCGTGTTGTTCCATCCGCATTTTTTTGAATAAGAGAAATGCCCTCTGATGTAAAAAATTTATCTGTAACACCAGGAACAATATTAAAATAAAACGTCAAAGCAAAAATGCTTATACCGAATACAACCCAAATTGTATTCATTGCAGCTTCAGTATGTGTAACAACTTTCCTGTTTTTATGTTCTTTAATTGAAATAAAAATTTGCGGAATAATGGCGGCAAATACCAATAGCCATATATCAAAGCCAATATAAAAATGCCAATAAAGCTCTGCAAAATTTATCAGCCCGGCAATGCCTACAGCACTGCCCCATAAAATGGCGCTGGTTCCGTTTTCATGAAAGCTGTGTTTTGCTTTTTGAATCATTTCTGTAATAAGCCTGAGACTTTCCTGCTCAGAAAATTTTTCTTCTTCCATAACAATTAGTTTTCTTTTTTAAACTTTACTCTTAATAAATAACCGGGAATAATCCATGCGGTAACAACAGCCAATGCAAGTAAAAGCAATTGATAATCCCATCTTATAAATGCAGCCGCAATAGCCAGCGTCCAGCATGCAATTCCACCAAACTTTAAAGCAGAAAATCGAAATATAATTCCACATAAAAACGTGGGCATCCCATAAAGCACCAGGAACATTGGATACATTTTTTCAAATGCATTTTCTTTACTCATTAAAAAAATTGTAATAAACATCATTATGGCAAATGACAGCCAAACAAAACCTACAATTTCATCAGTATACGTTTTTACTTTTTCTTTTTTCTTTCGCCTGGCTAAAAAAATAACCTGATATATCACAGCTATCCATGTAGCGCTCCAAACTATTTCCGGATGTTGTATCCATTGAAATTTGATACAAAGGAAATGTGCAATGCTGCATGCAAACACAACCCATCCCCACAATATATACAGGTGACCATTCTCACTGAATTTATTCTTTGCCCGGTTGATCATGCCCGAAATAATGAAGAGGCTTTCCGCCTCTGTCATTACCTTTTCATTTTCATTCATATATCAAATTATTTATTTGCCTGTGCTAAAAAATATTGCGCTGCTGCTTTGCCCCATGTTGGATGAAGATCGGTCTCGGGTTTAAATGTGTCAAACATTGATATGGATTTTTCAAACAAGGGTTTGGCAACATCCTTACCACCGCCAAAAGCTGCTGGTGTATAAAATTTTGCCTGTGCTTCAAGGTACAGAGGGCGTGGGTTGGTGGGATCAAGCGATTTTGCTTTTTCAATATTTGAAGAAGAGCCTGCGCCATATTGCATATACCTGCTTTGTGGATCAACCATCATGTGCGCAGATGCGATCATACTCTTTATTACATCTATCTCTGAATTTTCTTTTCCTGCAAGTGTTTCTGCTTTTGTAATTAATTCTTCTGCCTTATCTGCAATAGCATCAATTTTTGATTTATCATTTTCCGTGTAGGTACTTAAGATATTGCAATAAGCGGCATAATAGTAAGGAAGCCACAGCGTTTTTTCGGCATCGCCGATCCTTTCAAAATTATTTGCCAGCTCTTTGGCATTTCCTTTTTGCATTGCAGAATCAAGCATTGCAATATTTTTCTTGATTGCCGGAGCATACTTGTCGCTTTGAGCAAAAGCTGCCAGGCAAAAGCAGATAATGAGTGTTAATAAAATTGTCTTTTTCATTTTTTTTTTGTTTATGGTAGAGACAGGGCATTTCCTGTTTCTACGCGGTGAATGTAATTTTTATAAGATCAAATTGTTTATAGTGCTCTCTGTTCTATCAATACCAAAACTTATGAACCAGCCGATGTAAAAAAATCTTTTTGATGGAGGTGTTACAGCCTGCGTATTTAGCCCGTTATAGGAATAATTATAACTGTAAATATTTTTTGTACCCAGCACATTATTAACTGAAAAAACGATTACAGAAAATCTTTTAGCTTTTACCTTGCCAATATTAGGCAGGTAGTTAGCGCTAAGGCTAAGACTATTGTAATCCTTAGTTCTTCCTGCATCATAAATTTTATTTGTACCGCTTATATTATCTAACCTTATATTATAATAAGGTCTGCCGGTTGCATAAGTGTATGAGGCATTGAATTGCGTCTTAATTTTTGTAACAAACTTTTTTATGACCAAAGAAGCAGTATGTTTTGCTGCGAACGAAGGTTCAATCAATGACGGATAATTTAAAAAATCTCTTTTGGTATCCAGGTAAGAATAAGATATCCAGTAATCAACATTTTTGATTGTTTTTTTATCTCTCCAGAAAAATTCAAATCCTTTTGCATCACCATATCCTTTATTGTTAACTGCAGTTTCTTTGCCGGTATTATTATTTGTCTTGAACAGATCCTGGTATTTTTTATAGAAAAGTTCAGCACGGAAAGTTCTATTATTGGTAAGCTTTTGATATTGTAATATATAATGAGTGGCTTTTGCAAAATCAAGAACCGAGGAAGAAGGCAAATATCTTTTTTCAGGATCCTGGTAAAAAATCCCGTAAGCAAAAGATAGCTGGCTATTATCACCTAATTTATATGCTAATGATAAACGCGGAGCAATATTCCATTTATTAAGCAGGCTTGAATGCTCCGCTCTGCTGCCAATCTTAGCAGCAATATCATTGGTGATATAAATATCTGCTTCAGCAAAACCCGATACTATATTTTCTTTAACTGATTCAGAATTTTTTCCATTATATAAAGCTACATCCGTTTTATCGTGGCTATAATTATACTCAGTACCAAAGCGTAACGCACTCAAACCGCTAAGTCTTTTCTCCAATACGACTTTTGCATTGGCATAGTTGCCGTGTGTAACTACATCAAAATTTTTGTAAGCAAAAAAAACAGGATTTGTAATTGTTTGCTTTTGGTTATTTCCATTTTGAAGTTCATTGTTTATTTCATCTTTATTAGTGCTGTAAGAAAATCCTGCAGTGAGCTTTAGACCAGTTCCTAACTTTTCCTTCCATGATAGATTGTGATACATATTTATATTATGAAGCTTAAAGGCATCTTTCATTCCAACTGAATCTATGTCAGCATATCTAAAACCAACTTTAGTACTACTGAATGTTCCGTAATATTTCAGTATCCCGGTTTTAGAAGTTTTGATCCTGAAGTTAGCATCCAGATTATGCAATACGGGCACATTAAAATAGTCAGGCTTTTGCTTTATCAATTTAAAAGCAAGTGATAAGTCAGTATAATTATATGATATACCCCACGAAGATTTTTTATTTTTTGCGAGCTTCTGTATCCCGCCGCCAACTGCTAAATAAGAAATAGCAAGATCTGCAGAGCTTTGTTCCGGCAGGTCAATAGATTCCAGGATCAATGCAGCTGACAAAGCCTGTCCATACAAGGCTGAATATCCACCTGCACTAAAAATGGTTCCTTTAAAAAGAAAAGGATTGAACCTGCCACGTTGTGCAAGACCCGGCTCACTGCTATAATAAAAATTATTTACCAGGGTGCCATCTATAAAAGTTTTGCTTTCGCTTGCTGTACCGCCTCTAACAAATAACCCTTCCGTTTCTCCCACCTGCTGCGTTCCGGGCAAAGTTTTTATAGCTGCTGTAATGTCTGCATTGGCGCTGGCAGTAGTAACAATATCTATAGGATTTAAAACTGTGGTCCTTTTTTGATCGCTTGCCTCAAATGTTCCTGCACTTATAACAACGGCTTTTAATTCGGTCACCAGTTCTTTTAAAGAGATGTTTAAGGTAACAGGTTGCCCCGCTAAATTTATTGGTTGTTCAAAAGGCCTGTATCCTGTTGCAGATACCTCTATAGTTTGGGAACCTTTTTCACCTGTGCTAAACGAGTAATTTCCTAAAGAATCACTTGTGGTTCCGTCATATGTATTTTTTAAAGTGATACTTATGCCTGATAACGGTTTATTTTTATTATCAATGATCTTCCCTGAGATATTTGTTTGTGCTTGTGCCGAATAATTAATTAAGAGCAACAGGAAAAGGAATTTGTACATTATTGTTATTTTGATACAAACGTAAAGTAGTTTATATTATAAACCAAATATTGAACAGGGAATTATTTTTTATAAATGTAATTCCGGGTCTTGAATTGAACCGTAAAGTACTGATATTCAGTATATGTAAGCGTTAATTTATTTTACCATAGACTAAAAACTATTTCAAGAATTTATTCACAACCATAAAATTAAATTTGTTTATGTGTGGGCAATTTGTAATTTAGCTATAGAATTTAATGGGTTAGTAAGTATGAAGGGTCAGTAGCAATACTGACCCTTTTGCTTTTTTATTGGAAGTGTTTTTAAGTGATCAAATAATTTTGGTCATTAATATTTTACGAATAAAAAATAATGGTTGCCCTTAATCTTAGAAAAATTTCTGCAATTTTTCTTCCTGATTAAAATTATTTCAACTCTCAAAATACAAATCCAAATTTTTTGCTTTTTATTTCTTCAACAAAACATTCTTTACTTTACGCTATACAATAAAAACAATGAGTAAAACCAAGACTGCTTTTTTTTGCCAGAATTGCGGATATGAAAGTGCAAAGTGGCTGGGCAAATGTCCTTCGTGCAATCAATGGAATGTTTTTGTTGAAGAGGTAATTCAAAAAGGAACTGATCAAAAAGAAAATGATTGGAAAGAATTTGCCGGTACAAATAAAAGGTTAAAAACGATTTCATTAAGTGAGATCACCAGCGGGGAAGAAAAAAGGATCATTACAAAAGATGCAGAGCTCAATCGTGTATTAGGCGGAGGCATAGTTCCCGGAAGCATTGTGCTTATTGCCGGTGAGCCGGGCATTGGTAAATCAACTTTGTTCTTGCAAGATGCACTGCAGCTTAACGATATTGTTTCACTTTACATAAGCGGAGAAGAAAGTGAGCAACAAATTAAAATGCGTGCAGATAGGTTGAAAGTTAACAACGAAAATTTTTACCTGCTAACTGAAACAAATACTTCAACCATCTTTCAGGAAATAAAAAAATTAAAGCCGCAACTTGTTATTGTTGATTCTATTCAAACAATGCAGTCGCAATATGTTGAATCTTCGCCCGGCAGTGTATCACAAATTAGAGAATGTGCTGCAGAGTTTCAAAAGTTTGCGAAGGAAACACACACTCCGGTTTTTTTAATTGGACATATAACCAAAGACGGAAGCATTGCAGGACCAAAAATTTTGGAACACATGGTAGATACTGTTCTTCAATTTGAAGGCGACAGAAATTATGCATACCGAATTTTACGAACTTTAAAAAACCGTTTTGGTTCAACTGCTGAATTAGGTATTTACGAAATGACGGGTGAGGGGATGAGAGAAGTAACCAATCCGTCTGAAATTCTCATTACGCAAAAAGAAGATCAGCTTAGTGGAGTAGCCATTGCTGCAACTATAGAAGGAATTCGTCCTTTGTTAATTGAAGTGCAGGCATTGGTAACGCAAAGTGTTTATGGTACTCCGCAACGAACCAACACCGGTTTTGATCTTAGAAGATTGCAACTGCTACTGGCAGTACTTGAAAAGAGAGGGGGCTTTCATTTTGGTGTTAAAGATGTTTTTATAAATATTGCCGGCGGATTAAAAGTTGAAGACCCTTCGATCGATCTTGCAGTGCTAAGCGCTTTGCTTTCATCTTATGAAGATGTATCAGTACCAATGCATGTTTGTTTTGCAGGCGAAGTAGGATTAAGCGGCGAAATAAGAGCAGTAAACAGGATTGAGCAACGCATTGCCGAAGCAGAAAAACTTGGATTTGAAAAGATCGTAGTAAGTAAATACAACACCAAAGGATTGGGCAAGCAAAAATTTAATATCGAAGTAGTAGCTTTAGGAAAGGTTGAAGAATTGTATCAATATTTATTTTAGGGTTCGTATTGCCCCTCTCCGTGAGGAGAGGGGTTGGGGTGAGGCTAAAACAAAAGAATGAATCTTGCATCAACTATATTATCTCCTTTAAAACATCTTTTTTATCCCCATGTTTGTACAGGTTGCAGTAGCGACCTTATTGATGATAATAATCTTCTCTGCCTGCAATGCATTAATGATCTTCCGCACACACACTTTGCAATGCATACGTCCAATCCTGTAGAAAAAGTATTCTGGGGACGATTATCTATCACTTCTGCAATGAGTGAATTTTATTTTACCAAAGGAACATTGATACAAAGACTCATTCATCAATTTAAATACAAA
>JBKJSX010000176.1:0-8520 GCA_046594375.1 Chitinophagaceae bacterium | reverse complement strand
CATCATTATGCTGTTGTTTACATTTGGTGAAATTCTTTCAATGCCTTTTATGAATTCTTATTTTATTTCCAGAACACTTCCGCATAATCGCGGACAGTATGCTGCATTATATACCGTTGCGTGGGCTTCTGCGCAAGCCGTAGGTCCGTTTATTGGAGGATTGGTCGCAGAGCACTATGGTTATAATACTTTGTGGTTTGGTGTGGCAGGTGTTTGCATGCTCATCGCTATATTATATCGACTTCTTCATAAAAAAAATGATATTAGTACGTTAACCTAGAGTAAAAACTGTTTATTAACCATAATCCCAAACAATATTTTCGCTACTTATCCTCATGCAGGTTTTTATCAAGATATTCTGTTTGGGATCTGTATAAGTAGATAATAATAAAAACAAAACGGTTAAAACTTCAAAGATTATTGCTGCAGCTAAATCAGCATTTTAAATTATGCAGGTTTTGCAGAGCTAACAAATGTTACTTTAGTTGTCATAGGTATATCCAATCCCTGCGATACTACTGAAACCGACCCTTGGGATTCAAGCGTTGTAGTTTTTTGTTTTATCACCCCGGTTGCTATATCCACAATTGCTTCACCGGTTAAATTTCCTTTTGATTTATTGGCAATATCCATTCCCTGTATTTGTGATTTTACATCTGTATTTAATATGCCTGTTATTGTTATTACTGCTTCGGAACCTTTTATTTCTTTTACTGTGTAGGTTGTAAACTTTTGTATGCCTTGTATATTTGAAGAATCTGTCCAGTTATAGCCTGTAATAATTTTTGACGGAGTTGAAACAAATGCAAGATCAATACCATAACCAGTTTCTTCTGGATCTCCCAAAAGCTGGTCCAGCATCATTTTCATGATATTAGATTGTGCATCTGTAGATTTTATTTCTGGTTTATTACTATTTAGTATTTTACCTGATCTGTTTATCACAACACTTTTAGGGTTGTTAATAATATCTTTAAAAGAAGCTGCATACTCACCTGCCATATCTTCTTTTTTATCTGAGTCAAAGTTAATATCGTTACCCATGGCAGACATCTTCGCCTTCATTTTAGTAAAGGTGTTGTTGAGAATATAATTATTGTCTTTAATATCTTTTACTTCAATTGAATATTTTGATAAGATCTCTGCGTTTGATTCCATTGATTGGCCCATCAATGTTTGTGTGGTAACTGCGGTGATTTTATTATCTACTAAAATTTTTTGTCCCCTCGTTAAATTTATATTTCCATTTTGTGCAAAAGCAGTTATAATAAATCCTGCAAGTAAAACTATTAATGTAATTTTTTTCATTGTGGTAAATTAATTTGTCAGCAAATATACCGTTGCACTTGTGATGTTATTTTCGTTTAGTAAACTTTTAACAGCATCTGATAATCTTGATATAGCAGGTTTAATATTATTTATCTTGTAAAAAATTTATCTTCTTGAACTCACAACATTGGCTCTTACTTTTTTTATGGATATTATATGTAGTGCTGCATAGTTTTTTTGCTGATGCTACTGTAAAAGAGCGAATTCAAAAACTAACAGGCTCCAGGTATTACCGACTTTCTTATTCATTGTTTGCAGCAATATCACTTGCCTTGATATTGTGGTACCAGTTTTCATTGCAAAGTATTTGGTTGTATTCTTCGCTATTTATTAGATATATACTGTCAGTTATTTTTATTGTTCCCGGATTAGTAATAATGGTAATATGCATCCGTAAATATTTTTATGAACTTAGTGGGATACAGGCATTGGAAAATAAACCTGTAGAAATGCCAACGCTTCAACAAACAGGCTTACATAAATACGTTCGTCATCCATTATATTTCGGAACCCTTTTATTTGTATGGAGCTTGTTTTTACTATTGCCTTCAGTAAGCAATTTGATAGCAGTTGTTATATTAACGGTCTATGTGCTTATAGGCATTCATCTTGAAGAACAAAAATTGGTTTTAGAATATGGGGAACAATATTATCAATACGCGAAGAAAGTACCTAAATTAATTCCTAAATTCCGGTGGGGTTTGGCAAAAAAATAAGGGCTTCGAAAACGAAGCCCTTACAAATTTGAAAATATGGATCTTATCCTATTAATTTCACATTTACGGCATTCATGCCCTTCTGCCCATTTTGAAGATCAAATTCAACTTTGTCGTTTTCTTTGATCTCATCAATCAATCCGCTTGCATGTACGAATGTTTCCTTGTTGGAATCATCATGTTTGATAAAACCGAATCCTTTTTCAGAATTGAAAAACTTAACGGTTCCTGTTGTTTTACTGTCCATTGTTTGTATTATTTAATTAAAATTGAAATGCGAAGATAGCTTTTTATTTCTTAAATGCAAGGTGGGGATTAATGTAACAGAAAGCTTAACACGCTCTTCCGAAACATTCCGATACTTTGAATGTGCGGTACATGCCCAACCCCGGGAAGAATTACAACTTTAGAATTTTTTATTTTTTTGCCTGCATTGCTTGCCAGCACAGGATAATTGCCATATAGCTTTTGCTTTTTTGCCGGTAGCATATCTTTTCCCACAACCGTTCTGTCCAATTGACCAACTAACAATAATGTAGGCACATTCAATTTTGAAAGATCATACAATACAGGTTGCTCATAGATCATCTGGTAAGTTAATGCGTTTATCCAGGCAACAGAAGCAAAATCTTTTTGTTGTAAAGGCTCGGACTGTGCAATAACATATTGCTCATATTCGGGTTTCCAAACAGGATAATATGTTTGCTGGTATTTTTTATAAGAAGCATAGGTTGCTGAAAATTCTTTTTTATATTGTTGCTCCATCGTTTTGTAAGGAATAAATTTTTTGTAATCTTCTAATCCTAATGGATCTTCCAAAATAAGCTTATTAGTTTTTTCAGGATACATTAGTGCAAACCTTGTTGCCAGCATACCACCCATAGAGTGACCAATCACATTTACTTTCACTATCTGTAATGAATCCAGCAGTTTCATATTGTTTTGCGCCAGCATTTCAAAAGAATATTTTGCATTTGGCTTTGTTGATAATCCCCAACCAAGTTGATCAGGCACAATTACTCTAAAGCCTGCATCTGATAAAAAGGCGATAACATCTTTCCAGTAAAACCCGGTAAAATTTTTTCCATGAAACAATATCACAGATTGGCTGTTTGGGTTTGCAGGCTTAATATCCATGTAAGCCATTTTAGAATCCTGTCCATCAATATTTACATTAAAATATTTTACAGGGTAAGGATATTGAAGATTTTGTGCCTGAAGATGAAAAGAAATTAAAAGGAAAATGAAAATGATCAGGAGTGATAATTTTTTTGAAAACATATTATAAATCTTGGTTGAGATAAGTATAAAAAAATTAAGCCAACATCACTTTTTATTCCAAATGAAATGTTACTTTTTGCGGGGTAGAATAAGTTTGAGTTGAGATTTTATTATTGTGGCTTTTACGGCATCAACTTTACCAAGATATTCGCCATCTACCTGGAAGTGTGTTTTTTTTACAGTTGTAATTACTGCAGATTCAGCCTGGAACAACTCAACTTTTTTTGGATTAAATCGTTTAAATTTCAAAAACATTTTTAGCACAGATATAAAATTGATGCGTCTCATAACAACGATTTCAAAAAATCCATCACTGAGATTTCCTTCCGGGTTTATTAGTGCTCCTGTGCCGTATTTGCTGGCATTGGCTATCACTACCATAAAAGCATGCCTTTTAATTTCTTCTTTGTTAGTTTTGATTGTTACATCAATCATTTTTTTTCTCCATAATACTTTAAAAACTTTTAAAGCATAGCCAAGCTTTCCTCTAAGGTTTCCCTGTTCAAAATATTTTACCAGTTGTGCATTTACCCCAAGGTCACTCAAATGCAAACTGAGTTCTTTGTCATTAATCCTGATTGCATCACAAGGTTTTATTTCTCCATTTATAATAATATCCAATGCTCCATTTACATCTGAAGGAATATCTAATTCCTTTGCCATGCCGTTAGCTGAGCCTGCCGGTAAAATACCCATGGCAATATTTGTTCCTAATAGTTGTTCTGCAACCAACGATACTGTTCCGTCACCGCCAACAGCAATTACCCTTTCCGGTTGTAATTTTTCTATCCAATATTTTAAAGATGTAGCATCATCTTTGCCATCTAATAAAAAAAAATCGAAGCTGTGATTAAGAATAGTAAAGTAGTTTCTAATCGCTGGCTCCCATGCAATTTTTCCTTTGGCGCCGGATATTGGGTTGATAACAAACAATATCTTTAAGCCGGATTCTGTAGTCATTAGTACATTTTTTTTATAGAATGCAATGCAAATATTAGATGATAACTCATAAAGAAAAAAAACTTTCTCTGTTTCAACGATTAAACAAGAAAATACTTTTCTGGCTTCATCTTACCAATGATCCCGTAATTAAATTATACCAGGGTTATGGTAATCTTGAAACGGTCATTGTATTTGGTCATGTACTATGTTTGAGTTCTCTGCCGCGAAAAAAATATAAAAAGAATTTTATCAATAATACTTATGGATTGTTGCGCTTATTTATGGTGAAGCGGTATGTAAATGTTGGACTTAGCCTGCAGTGGGATGGAATTACTTATGAAACGAAAACACAGGACGATGGATTTTTTAAATTTGAATGGAATCCAGCAACGTCAATTGCCCCCGGGTGGCATCCTGTAAAGGTTCGGCTGTTACACCCGGGTGCATATGTAAAACAAATTGAGATAAAGGGTGAATTTTTTATTCCACATAAATATGAGTATGCGTTTATTTCGGATATTGATGACACTTTTCTTATTTCGCATTCATCTAATCTTAGAAAAAGGTTGTACGTTCTATTTACCAAAAATGCAAGGAGCCGCAAACCATTTGAAGGCGTGAGAAATCATTACCAGCTTTTAGCAAACACAGGAGCCTCCCGTAATACGCACAATTTGTTTTTTTATGTATCCAGCAGCGAATGGAATTTGTATGACTATATTTTTGAATTTGCCAAGATTAATAAACTGCCAAAAGGGATCTATTTATTGAACCAGTTAAAAACATTCAGACAAGTTTTTAAAACAGGGCAAAACAATCACAAAACAAAATTTATGCGTATCAGCAGGATAATGGAAACTTACCCTGATCAGAAATTTATTTTATTGGGAGATGATTCACAGGAAGACCCCAACATTTATGCAGCAATAGTGGAACATTTTCCGCAAAATATTTATGCTGTTTATTTAAGACATATTTTAAAATCAAGTCATGAAAGGGTGACCGGGATTGTGGAAAAAATAAAAGCCACGGGTATACATTGCTGTTATTTTACACATAGCGCAGAAGCTGTAATACATTCTAAACAGATTGGATTAATCGCAAAGAATTGAATCCAAATCTCCAAATGGTATAATTCTTGGTTACAGTGTGAGAACTAAAAAATTAATCATGAAAAAGCAATTGTTTTTATTAGGATGTGTAGCATCTTTAAGTTTTGCTGCATGTAATGATTCAGGTACTGGTACCACTACAGCTAAAGACTCCACTATCACCACCACAACCCAAACCAATACTGAAAGAAGGGGTGCAATGATCGCAAATTTAGATACCCGTAAATTTATGGATCTTAAAACCAATAAGCCGGTAAAACTTCATTGGGATGCAGATCATTATTATTATGTTGATGAATTAGGCTCACAACCGTATTATTATTATGATCCAATTGCGAAAGATACTTTTGATTATTGGGGAAGAAGATTGAATGGATACATAACTTCTTCTAATGGGGATTATATCTTGGATGAATCAAGAATGCCTGCAATGGATATGTCCACACCAACAATGGATACATCCTCTACTTCAACATCGGGTGATACGAAAATAAAATCCAAAGATGATATGTATAAAGAGAAAACAGATAGTACAAAATTGAAAATAACCGATGATAAGATTAAGGTTAAAAAGAAATAAATCAATTCAATTTTAAAAATAATGGCTCCCCTTTGAGAGCCATTATTTTTTGTTTGATCTTTTATGAAACATCGATCAACCTTGAAGGTTTTTGTTTTGCTTCTTCTCTTTTAGGAATAACTAATTGAAGAATTCCATTTTCATATTTTGCCTGTATCTTATCGCCATCTACAACATTTTTTGGCAAATGAAAAGATCTGTAGAATGATTGATAATTAAATTCCTTCCTGTTATAAGCTTCTCCATCTTTTTCCTCCTGTTCATTTTGTTGTTTTTCAGCGCTGATGGTAAGCGTATACCCGTCCAGTTCAATTTTAAAATCTTTTTTTTGCATCCCTGGAGCAGCCATTTCAACATTAAAGCCATCTGTGGTTTCTTTAATATTTACAGCCGGCATACTGTTGCCCGAAGTTGCATAATTGCTTCCCCAGTTAAAAACATCTTGTTTAAAAAAATCATCCCATATAGATGGCATTGAGTAATTGGAAACCCTCCCATCATTTGTTTTTACGATTGACATTTTGATAAGTTTTAGGTTAATAATTTTATTTACTAACACACAAAATCAAACAAAATGCCACCGGGAATTTTTGATGTTTTTTCTGCAAAAAAATCAGTTTTTAAGAAAATAAGACATACTAAAAAGAAAAAATGTCTTTTCTATCATGTCTAAAAGCATTTTTACAATTTCTACTTTTGCCAAATATTCAACCCAATTAAATTTTTACCACAACTTCAAAATTTATTTGAAAAAGATTCTTCATATTCTTTGCTGTTTAGTTTCATCCCCTTACCTTTGCACTCCCAAATAAAAATGGGGAAATTTAAAGTTCTTTCAATATGTCTCAGAGAATAAGGATCAAACTTCAGTCTTACGATCATAATCTTGTAGATAAATCTGCAGAGAAGATAGTAAAGACAGTGCGCAGCACCGGTGCAGTAGTAACAGGACCAATTCCTTTACCTACGCATAAAAAGATATCTACCGTATTGCGTTCTCCCCACGTTAATAAAAAAGCACGTGAGCAGTTCCAGTTGTGTACGCACAAGCGTTTGTTAGATATTTACACCAGCAGTTCAAGAACTGTGGATGCATTGTCAAAGTTAGACTTGCCTTCAGGTGTTGACGTAGAGATCAAAGCATAAAAAATAATAACTGAACCTCTTGCCCCAGGCAGAGCAGCAGAAAGTTCTTATATAAGATTAAACGAAACATCCATCTGTCCCGAAAATTCGGAATAGCGCTGGATACAATAAAATAGAAATGAAAAGTATTATTGGAAAGAAAGTTGGCATGACCAGCATCTTCGATACTAATGGAAAGCAGACTTCTGTAACTATTATTGAAGCTGGACCATGCGTAGTTACACAAAAGAAAACTACAGAAACTGACGGTTATAATGCCCTCCAGATTGCTTTTGGCGATAAAAAAGAAAAGCACACCCTCCGTGCAGAAAAAAATCACTTTGCCAAAGCAAATACAACTGCAAAAAATCACATAAAAGAAATACGCGATAGCGAATCAGATAAAAATGTTGGAGACACCATTACTGTTGACATTTTCTCCGAAGGAGATAAAGTTGACGTTGTAGGTACTACAAAAGGTAAAGGTTTTCAGGGTGTTGTTAAGCGTCATGGCTTTCATGGTGTAGGAGGACAGTCTCACGGTCAGCACGATCGTTCAAGAGCTCCGGGTTCCATTGGCGGGTCTTCATATCCTGCAAGAGTATTTAAAGGAATGAGAATGGCAGGCAGAATGGGACAGGATAAAGTGCAGATAAAAGGACTTAAGATCGTAAAGATATTTCCTGAAAAAAATTATTTATTAATAAGTGGTTCGGTTCCGGGTCACAATGGTTCAATCGTTTTAATCCAGAAATAATGCAACTAGATATATTAAATATAAAGGGAGAAAAATCAGGTAGAACTATTGATCTACCCGAAGACATATTTGGTGTTGAACCAAATAACCACGTTATCTACTTAGCCGTTAAACAATATTTAGCTGCACAGCGCCAGGGAACGCACAAGGTTAAAACCCGTGCTGAAGTTGAAGGCTCTTCTAAAAAATTACACAAACAAAAAGGCACCGGTGGTAGCCGTAAAGGTAACCTGCGTAATCCTTTGTATAAAGGTGGTGGTACTATCTTCGGTCCAAAACCTCATACCTACGATATTAAATTGAATCGCAAAGTAAAAGATCTTGCTAAGATCAGCGCCCTTAGCCATAAAGCAAAAGAGAACAGTATCCTGGTAATAGAAGATATCAATCTTGATGCTCCTAAAACAAAAGAGTTTATCGATATCCTTAAGGTTTTAAACATCAATGGTAAAAAAACCTGTTTCATCATTCCTGATTATAATAACAATGTTTATAAAAGCCTTAGAAATATTCCTGCGATTTGCGGAACATTATTGAGCGATATAAACACATATGATATCATGAATGCAAATGTTCTGGTATTTACAGAAAGTGCAGCA
The DNA here is from genome assembly GCA_046594375.1 of Chitinophagaceae bacterium. Lineage (GTDB taxonomy): Bacteria > Bacteroidota > Bacteroidia > Chitinophagales > Chitinophagaceae > Ginsengibacter. Next base: position 79 of record JBKJSX010000176.1, on the reverse strand, counting down.
AAAATATTTGTGGAAGAGAATAAAGAAGTTGCAGAAGCATAATTTATAATTAAATAATTAATAGACATGAAGCTGTCTG
>JBKJSX010000267.1:0-13909 GCA_046594375.1 Chitinophagaceae bacterium | reverse complement strand
AGCTTTGGATGATCTTAGAAACATTGCTACCAATGGTAAATCTTATTTGATCCAACTGCAGAAAAAGGAAATTGAAGCAACAGGAATTTCTTCCCTGCGCATTGGCTTTAATAACGTCTTTGGTTATTACCTGGAGGTTACCAATTTACATAAATCAAAAGTACCCGTTGAATGGATACGCAAACAAACTCTCACTACTGCTGAAAGATATATAACTCCTGAGCTTAAAGAATACGAAGAAAAAATTACCGGCGCTGAAGAAAAAATATTACAAATCGAATTACAAATATTTGAAAAACTGTTGAATGAGTTGCAGGATTACATGGCTCTTATGCAGGTTAACGGTCATGTAATGGCAGTGATTGATTGCCTTTGCTGTTTTGCCAACAATGCTTTGCAGTTCAATTACAAAAAACCCGTGCTGCATGATGGGAATGAGATGGAATTGAAAGAAAGCCGCCATCCTGTGATAGAAAGAAATTTACCGCAGGGTGAAAATTATATTCCAAATGATATTTCCTTAGACCCTTCATCATTGCAGTTAATTATTTTAACCGGTCCTAACATGAGCGGTAAGAGTGCAATATTGCGGCAAACAGCTTTGATAACTCTTATGGCACACATGGGAAGTTTTGTGCCCGCCGGGGAAGCAAGAATTCCTTTGACTGATAAAATTTTTACACGGGTTGGTGCCAATGATAACCTGAGCAGTGGCGAAAGCACTTTCATGGTAGAGATGAATGAAACCGCAAGCATTATCAATAATATCACAGCAAAAAGTTTGATCCTGTTAGATGAGATAGGGCGTGGTACTTCAACCTATGATGGCATTTCCATTGCATGGAGCATTGTGGAATTTCTGCATGCTTCTCCCCATGCACCTAAAACATTATTTGCTACACATTATCACGAATTAAATGAACTGGAAAATAAATTATTACGAGTAAAGAATTTTCATGTCACCAATAAAGAAGTTGGCAACAAAATTATCTTCTTAAGAAAGCTGGCTGCAGGCGGGAGTGTACACAGCTTTGGTATTCATGTAGCAAAAATGGCAGGTATGCCGCCATCACTTATCTCCAGGGCAAATGAAATTTTAAAGCAACTGGAAACAAAGCATGTTGATGATTCAATAGGTGAAAATGTGAAGAATCTTTCAACTCCAAAATTGCAACTCAGTATTTTTGATGCGCACTCCCAAACTTTTGATGATATAAGAAAAATACTTGAAGCAGTTGATATCAATCGCCTTACTCCTGTTGAAGCATTATTAAAATTGCAGGAAGTAAAAAATATGGTGAAGTAAACATTTACTTATAGTCGTACACAATATATCCCCATGGTTCAATACTGTAAACATGTGTGCGGCTTAGCTTTTCTTTTACACCCATAAATACATTCATAGGCTGCCCATAAATACTATTATCTTTTATTGTGAAACTTTGCGGTTGTTTGGAAAGATTTAAAATCACGGCAACTTTTTTCCCTGCCTTTTCTCTTACGTAGGCAAATATTGCAACATCATTTGCTGTTACTAATTTCTTATAAGAAGCATCTGCAGCCAAAGCAGGGGTACTTTTACGAAGCCTTAATAATGTTTTATAGAAAGGAGCCATTTCAAATTTATTTCCCCAGTCAATTTGATCTTTCACAAAAAATTTCAACCGTCTTTTATTCGGAATTTCCTGACCGCTATAAATTAGCGGCACACTTTGATACATTGTTTGTGTAAAAACAGCCAATGCTTTATATGCATCACCATACCGCTCAAACTCAGTTCCCTCCCAGCTATTCCAATCATGATTGGTTGTAAAATATAAACGGTATGCGCCTTTTGGGAATTCCTGTATCCGTTGGTTGAGTAAAGTGTCAAACTGCGCTAAAGATTTTTTTCCTGCGCATACATCTATCAACGGCTCCATTATACTCCATCCATACGTTTCATCAAACCCGGCTAAATGAAGTGATGGCTTATCACCTTCCGCCAACATAAAAACATTTTTTATTTTCCTAAGAGAGCGGATACATTCTTTCCAGAAATCATCGGGCACATCACTTGCAACATCACATCTAAAACCATCTATATCACTTTCCTTTATCCAGAATTTCATAGCATCAATCATGCTGTCACGCAATTCCCTGTCTGCATAATTTAATTTCCTGGTGTCTGTCCAGTCAAAAGGCCAAACAAAATTTCCTGCTGAATCCTTTACATAAAAATTTGGATGAACTTTTATCCAGTGATTATCGGGTGCGGAGTGATTGGGAACCCAGTCAGTGATCACTTTAAAACCCATGCTGTGTGCATGTTTTACCAAGGCTTTCCAATCTGCCATAGTACCAAATTCTTCATTAACAGCTTTATAATCTCTAACAGCATAATAGCTTCCGAGTTCATCTTCATTCCTTTTTCTTCCTTCTTTGCCGATGGGAGTAATAGGCATGAACCACAATACTTCAACACCCATATTTTTTAATCTTGGTAGATGCTTTTCAAAATCTCTAATTGACCCCGAAGCGGAGTATTGGCGAAGATTAACTTCATAAATATTACTTTGCGCACTCCATGAAGGATGTGCGGTTTGAGCAAAAACAGAAGCTGTATAAAAGAAAGTAAGTATTACAAATAAAACTGTTGAAAAAACTTTCATACGAAATAATTTCAGTTGAAGATAACAGAAAAATGTAAATATCTGTTTCAATAGATACTTTTGCAAAATGGAAAATAAAATGTATTACGGAAGTTATCTTCAATTGGAAAAGCTTTTAGATGCCCAACATCCTGAAAGTTTTAAAACAGGGAACACGCCAGCACACGATGAGATGCTTTTTATTATTGTTCACCAGGCGTATGAGCTTTGGTTCAAGCATATACTTTTTGAATTGGAATTTGTTTGCAATGTTTTTAAAAAAGAAACGATCGATGATAATTCTGAAGACCTTAATCTTGTAAGGCACCGCCTGCGCAGGGTTGTAAGCATTCTTGAATTATTAAATTGCCAGGTTGGTTTAATTGATACAATGACACCCCTTGACTTTTTGGAATTCAGAAATTTACTCACCCCATCTTCAGGATTTCAAAGCCTGCAATTCAGGCTGGTGGAAACAACATTGGGATTGGCAATGGATACCCGTCATCAAAAAGAATATTATAAACGTACAGGCGAAGGTGGATTTACTCAGGAAGATTTCTCCAAAATAAATAAAAATGAATCAAAGCTATCATTAATACATCTTATAAATAACTGGTTAGAAAGAATGCCTTTTTTTGATAATGATCTTTGGGAAAACTTTCCTCTTTCAACAGATGAACTTCATTCTTTCTGGAGCCAATACAGAAAAATTTACAAAAAAGGTTTGACAGAAAAAGAAGCCGGAAATATTGATGCGTTCGATACAATTTTTTTTGAAAAGAGTGACGTTGATGCTGAAGAAGCTCAATCAAATAATACTGCCTTGTCACCAAAAGCTATGCGTAGTGCATTGTTTATAATGTTGTACAGGGATTTTCCTGTATTTCAAACTTCATATCAAATATTGGATAGCCTTATCGAAATAGATCACCAGATGGCAGGATGGCGGCATAAACATTTAGTTATGGTGCGCCGTATGATCGGGATGAGAACCGGCACGGGCGGCTCATCCGGAGCAGGCTACCTTGAAGGAGCGTTAACGAAACATAATATTTTCAGTGATATTGAGGGACTTTCTACTTTTTTAATTGAAAGAAAGAAATTACCAAAGTTGCCCGTGGAGTTGATAAGGAAACTAAGTTATACTGCCTAGACTTTACCCGCTGCTTCTTCCCCGGTTTCTATTGCGCCTTCCATAAAGCCCTGCCAATCGGCTACATGCTCTCCTGCAAAATGAGTGTGTAGAAAAGATCTTTTTAAAATCGCCCTTGTGCCAAACCATTGGCCTTTGCCATACACAGCATAACTTCCTTTTGAAAATTCATCCTCGCCCCAATAATAATTTAGTTGCTTTACAATTTTATTTTTTATATCATTAAAACCTGGTTGTAAACATTGCTGCATAAGTGTTGATCTGAAATCTTCACTTTGCTTTGAAATAACATCAGCCTTATCGCCTATGGAATAAGATATTAATGCGCCCTTTGCTGAAGGCTGATTTTTTGTTGCATGATAAAAATAATGGACAGGAGTATCCGTTACCATATCAAAACTTTCATCTTTCCAAAAGCGTTCATTAAACAAATAAACATTTTTATTTATTCTTGCATATTGCAGAGCATTAATGGCTTCGATCTTATCAACGGGAAGCCCCGGTTCCCACTTTATTTTTTGCATAGAAAAAGTTGGAATGGTGCAGATGATCTTATCTGCTTCAAACTTTTCGCCATTGGTGCAAAACACTTCTACTTTATTTTTTTGAATAATTTTTGCAACAGGGTGATCTAATTTTATTGTATTGAAACCTATTTTTTCTGCGAGTTTTTTTGCCAACATACTGTTGCCGCCTCTTATCTTAAAGTCCATTTCATTGTGCGGACTACTTTCAGCATATTCTGCCAGCGCTGCAAAGGCCGACACCTGCCTTATGCTTTCTCCAAAGTCGGTGCTGTCAAATAATTCACGTATATCAAGGTCACGTCCGTTGCAGCCATTGTTAACAAGGTATCGCCACCAATCCATTTTATCCATTACGCTTTTATCAGCTTGTGATAAATGATGATATTTTTTAAGAATAGCATCAAACTTATTTTTCCATTCCGATGAATAATCCCATTCATTGTCTTTAAAATATTGTCCTTTATAAATAAGGTGTGTGCTCATCTGGTTATTAAAAAGTTCCAGGCCAAATTCGTTGCAAAGCGCAATCACTCTTTCATGCGAAGCGCCAACCCACTCTGCACCCAACTCAACAACGAGATTTTCAGGCTCATCAATTGTGTGAGAAAAAACTCTGCCACTAATGCGGTTCCTGGCTTCTAAAACAATGAAGTCGATCTTTCTTTTGTGCAATTGGTATGCCGCTGCCAGGCCTGAAAAGCCTGCACCAATGATGATCACCTTTGGCTTTTGCAGTAAAAAATTTCCCCCAAAACTATTAGAGGCAACTAATATTCCCCCGGCAGTTAGTGTAGTATTTTTAATAAAATCCCTGCGTGATAACATACAAGATTTGTTACTCTAATATCAAAAAAATTTTCAGATAAACCAAATGTGTAAGGTCTGCAGGGGATATTAATATCAATAATTAATACATGTACCACTCTCGTGTACCTTTGTTACTTGATTTTTTATTATGGAGAGGGAAGATATAAGTTTAAATAAATTCATCAGCGAAACCGGCTACTGCTCAAGGCGTGAAGCGGATAAAATAATTGAGGCAGGCAGCGTTACTGTAAATGGAAAGCAACCTAAATTAGGTAATCGTGTAAGTTATACTGATATAATTAAAATTGATGGAAAGCCATTAAAACCCAAAGAGAAACCCATTTATATTGCATTTAATAAACCTGTAGGTGTTAGCAGCACAACCGATAGAAAAGACAAATATAATATCATTGATTATTTACATCATCCTAAACGGATATTTCCCATAGGTAGGCTGGATAAGCCTTCTGAAGGATTAATATTTTTAACCAATGATGGCGATATTGTGAATAAAATTTTGCGTGCAGGCAATAATCATGAGAAGGAATACATAGTTACTGTTGATAAACCGATTACAACGGATTTTATACAGCGCATGAGTAACGGGATAAAAATTCTTGATACTGTCACGCAAAAATGTTTTGTAAAGCAGGAGAGTAAATATGTTTTCAAAATAATATTAACGCAGGGATTGAACCGCCAGATAAGAAGAATGTGTGAAGTATTGAATTATCATGTAACAAAACTTATTCGCATCCGTATAATGAATATTACCTTATCAGGAATTGCTACCGGCAAATGGCGTTACCTGACACAACAGGAAATTGACACAATTAATAAGCTTGTAGAAAATTCGATAAAAACGAAAGAGGGTTCATTCAAGATGAACAAGAGATAATTTCATCGATATCTTTCTTTCAAAAGATTCATCATGTATATATTTATTTCCCACTGATCAGAAACCGGCTGATTAGTAAATGGTAAATTCATCATGTAAGGGTGTGGTCCAAATTCAGGGGTTATAGTTAAAGGTGAATCAGGATCTTTTTTTAATTTAACTACTTTGTCCCAACAGCTTAAATGGAATTGCATTGCCTCATTCCATGCAGGATCACGTGGATCAGTAATTTGCGGACCTTCAGCAAAACCAATACGGGCATGGATATGGTCCGTTCTGGAGATGGCAAGATCAACAGCTTCTTTTTGATCCTGCAATAATGACTCAGCCGTATTACACCAATGAGAAATATCAAGAGTAATTATAAGATCAGCTATGTTTTCTAAATATTTCTTTGTTATGTGTGCTGCAAAACTAAATTTTCCACGATGTGTTTCATGGATGATCTTCACACCAGTTTCTTCTGCAATATCTCTTGCTAAAGAGATCAGTTTTACATTTTGCTCAAAAGAATAATAATCTTTTCCTGTTTGTGAATTTATAAAGATGGGTTTTACATCAGCTAAATTCCGAAGACGGAATTCAAATTCTTTGCAATGTTTTTCAAAATCCGGCTCAACTGTTTCCCAATGCTGGCCAATGAATGCAAGGTTATGCTTTGCAAATCCTGCAAGCATTTCCTGTTTTTCTTTTTCATCTATGGGCAAATCTGTTTCTACTCCATCATATCCTGACAGCTTTGCATGGGTTAAAAAAATATCCCAGTGTGTAGTTGCCTGTCCCCATCGCGGACAAAAAAATAATAAGTTCATATTATGAAATGGTTACCGTTTTTAACTATCAAGATTAATAATTTCAACTTATCTACAAAATTTTAATCATGGATTACAATTTGTTTTATTTTTTGTAAACAATTTTATGGCACCAAATGAATGGGTTGATAATCCTGAAGAAATTGATTCTTTTTAATTTCTAAAAACTGTTGATATGCATTTGCTTACCAGAACCAGAATTGTAAGATTTAATATAGAATCTTATAATGATATCCTCTTATTAATATTAATATAAGTTGCAACAAAGGCAGAAAGAAAATAATGCCTCTTAAATTAACTTCTTTAAAGTCTCCACCACATAATCTATTTCATCTTTTGTATTGTGTTTACTGAAAGAAAATCGAACTGTTACTTGTTCCGTATTATTATTAATGGCACGTATAACATGACTGCCTGTATCAGCCCCAGAAGTGCAGGCACTTCCGCCGCTTGCACAAATATTATGTATGTCAAGATTAAAAAGCAGCATCTCGGATTTTTCAGATTTAGGAAAGTTTGCATTTAAAACGGTGTATAAACTTTTACCAAATGGATCGCCATTAAAAACCACTGAAGGAATATTTTTTTTAAGCTCACTCATCATATAATTTTTCAGCCCCTTGATGTTGGCACTATCGGTTTCATAATTTGCTGTTGCTATTTCAAGTGCCTTTGCAAAACCAACAATGCCATACAAATTTTCTGTACCTGCACGCATATTACGTTCCTGGTTGCCACCGTGCACAAATGGTTTTATTTTAATATTCTGATTTATATACAAAATACCAACTCCTTTTGGTCCGTGAAATTTATGTGCAGCCCCTGTAATAAAATGTACCGGAGTATTGCTAAGGTCAAAAGGGAAATGACCCACCGTTTGTACAGTGTCTGAATGAAAAACAGCATTGAATTTTTTACAAAGTTCTCCCACAGCATTTATGTCTAAAATATTACCTATCTCATTATTTGCATGCATTAATGTTACCAGGCATTTTTCTTTACTGTTTGATAAAAGGTCTTCCAGATCATCAAGATCTACATGTCCATTGTGCAAAAGCTTAACATAGCTAAGCTTAACTTCTCCGGCCTTGTATAGATTTTCAATAGTGTGCAATGTTGCATGATGTTCGATAGAAGAGCTGATAATATGTTTGCAGTCCAAATCTCTCACTGCAGCATTAATTGCGGTGTTGCTGCTTTCAGTTCCACCGCTTGTAAAAAATATTTCTGAAGGATGTGCATTAAGAATTTTTGCAACAGTTTTTCTTGCACTCTCAATTGCCATTCTTGTTTCTCTTCCATAAGAATAGATGGAAGAAGGGTTGCCAAATTTTTCAGTGAGATAAGGCATCATAGCCTCAAGCACTCGCTTATCAAGCGAGGTGGTGGCGGCGTTATCAAAATAAATTCTTTGCATAGTTAATGGTGATAGATCATGGTTCATAGAAGAATGTCCGGTTTTACCCTTAACTATTAGCATCAACCATGAACAGCTTTACATTACCTCGCTGATATCTCTCATTAGTTTGCGGGCAATATTTTCAGCCGTTGTTTCAAAATTACTTTCTGAATAAATCCGGATGATAGGTTCTGTATTGCTTGTTCTCAGGTGAACCCAATCATTTTCAAATTCTATCTTTAACCCGTCGTCAGTATTAATCGGGTTGTGTTTATATTTCTCTTTTATCTTTTGAAAAATTTGTTTTACATCAACATTTTTTTCTAAGGCGATCTTATTTTTTGAAATAAAATAATCAGGGTACGAGCGCCGTAATTGCTTCGTGGTTTTTTGTGAATTGGCAAGATGCGTTAGGAACAAACCGATACCTATCAGTGCATCCCTGCCATAATGAAAATCAGGAACAATAATTCCACCGTTTCCTTCGCCGCCAATTACTGCACTTACTTCCTTCATTTTAGTTACAACATTTACCTCGCCAACTGCAGATGGAAAATATTTTCCTCCATGTTTTTCAGTAATATCTTTTAGCGCTTTTGTAGAAGACATGTTGCTTACAGAGTTTCCTTTTCTTTTACTCAGCACATAATCCGCCACTGCTACCAAAGTATATTCTTCGCCAAACATACTTCCATCTTCACAAACAAAACATACACGGTCAACATCAGGATCAACGGCAATGCCCAGGTGTGCTTCATTCTTTTTTACAGCAGCACCAAGGTCTGCCAGGTGTTCAGGCAATGGTTCAGGATTGTGTGCAAAAACACCATTCACTTCTTCATTCAAAATAATGATATCCTTTACTCCGAACGCTTTTAGCAATGCAGGAACAAAAGTGGCTCCTGTGCTGTTTATGCCATCAACAACTATCTTAAATTTTGCTTTTTTTATGGCAGCAACATCTACCAACTCATAATTAACTACAGCATCAATATGCGTTTGCATCCATGTATTATCCTGTGTGTACTTGCCTAATTTATCAATTGAAACAAAATTAAAATTTTCTTTTTCTGCCAATTTTAGAACAGTTGCTCCTTCTTCTGCATTTATAAATTCTCCTTCGCTGTTTAAAAGTTTAAGGGCATTCCATTCTTTAGGGTTATGGCTTGCAGTTATGATAATGCCTCCTGCTGCTTTTTCATCTTTTACAGCCAGCTCAACTGTAGGAGTGGTGCTTAATCCAAGATCAATGACATTAAACCCCAAGCTGTTTAATGTACTTACCACAAGCCTGTTAACCAGTTCCCCGCTAATACGTCCATCCCTGCCTACAATAATTTTTTTGTCATGAGGGCTATCAGGATCAGTTTTATTATTTATCCAACTGCCATACGCCGCGGTAAATTTTACAATATCTAAAGGTGAAAGGTTCTCGCCCGGTTTTCCTCCAATAGTTCCGCGTATGCCGGATATACTTTTTATCAGTGCCACTTTTTCCTTGTTTTAAGGATGCAAATGTAAATAAAAAATTATTGAGCCATTATGCCGTCGAAGCGTAGCAGAGCATTATGGAGGAGATTGATTGTTGTTATTTACCTATTGACTTATCGACAAATGAAATAACTGTGAATAATGTATTTTTGAAAAATGACGGCAACAACGTGGTTTAAAGACTGGTTCAATTCTTCGTACTATCATCAGCTTTATTTTAACCGTGATGAAAGTGAGGCGGCTGCTTTTATCAATAAACTGATAGAACTTCTTAAACCATTACCAGGCGCAGAAATGCTGGATGTAGCATGTGGAAAAGGAAGGCATTCTATTTTGTTAGCGGACAAAGGATTTACTGTAACTGGTATTGATCTTTCAGAAGACAGTATCATGGAAGCAAAGCAACATGAAAAGGATAACCTGGAATTTTTTGTTCATGATATGCGGCTGCCTTTCAGGATAAATTATTTTGATTATGCCTTTAATTTTTTTACAAGCTTTGGATATTTCAGAACCCGCAGGGAACATGATAATGCCATACGAACCATTGCACAATCCTTAAAACCTGGCGGAACTTTTGTTTTGGATTATCTTAATGTGCATTACGCCGAAGATCACCTGGTACATAAAAGTGATAAAGAAATTGGTGATGTAAATTATTATATAACCAAGTGGTTTGATGAAGAACATTTTTATAAAAAGATTGTGGTAGAAGATGATAAAATGGAAGAGCCAATGGAATACACAGAAAAAGTTGCCAAGTTTTCATTAGGGGATTTTACAGAAATGTTTGCTTATCAGGGTTTGCAGATACAGGAAGTTTTTGGCGATTATTTGTTTAACAGATATGATGTAAAAAATTCTCCGAGGATGGTTATGATTGCGAATAAAGTTGTGAAATGATGAGTACAATTAAGAAAGACAATAGTCAATAACTTTTGATTTTGCAGTAAAAGAAAGATTCCCTTCAAACCTATTTTGAGCATTCTTTCTATTTTACCGAAACCCTGTAATAGGAGTTATACAGTAACCTTTTTTTGTGCAGATGTGATTTTCCGTGATTGTCTTTTTTTTCGCTGCTCTTTTCTAAATTTAATAAAAGCGCTAAACTCTTTTCGTTCTTCTGTTGTCCATGGTTTATCCAAAACATAGAAGTCAACATTTTTTGGTTCTTTGATGAGACCCATTTTTTTAGTTTTTAAAATACAGGTTAATTAATCTGTTTGCTGCCGGAGTTTCAATCATCATCTTTGTTCCTTTGAAATGGGTGGCATATAGTGTCTCTTGATAATGTTTTACCAAAACTGTTTTAGCATCAAAAGCAAGATAACCTTCATAGCCTTTTTCAAAAGCGAGTTTGCAGGCAAAAGCAACCAGATTTCCCGGAACTCCGGCATATACTTTTTGTTTGCCTTTATTGAACCTGGCACTTTCAATTAAGTGCATATAAATATGATCGTTTTGGTCGCTTAAACTTATTAGCCCCTGAATAATTTTAGTATTGTTTTTTATTACGAGTCTATAAGTTTTTCTATCGGTAAGCTTTTACTGTTCATGCCAGTTAAACTGCCAATCCGCCTTATTTATCTGTTTAGTGTCTTTACTGTTTAACTGGAAAATATCAGTGTCAAAAAGATCACCGGAAATAACATTTTCGATTGAGTTCGTAAGTTTATCAATCTCAATGTTGACTAATATTTTCTTCTGTTTCGCCACTTCATAAAGATACAAAATAAATGCCTTTTTTGGACACGGGTTTGATGTTTGTACTGCTCGCCGGTGGTATTTTATTTGATAATACAATATTGTTGGTGAGCATAGCACAAAAACAAATACACAGATCACCATCATAGGCAAATTATTTGTTTAATGGATATGATGTAAAAAATTCTCAGAAGATGGTTATGATTGCGAAGAAGTTGGTGAAGTGATAGAGTGATTAGCTATTCGTTAATTAAATACTTTGTGCATAGCATGTTCATCCTCTTCTTCATATTCTGAGCTAACAGCTCCTTCAATTACAGCATTATTCTCGTTCCACACTGGATCTTCCTCTGATGAAAAATCTATAGGTAGTTTGTCAAATTCACCTAAAACTTTATTAATTCTCTTGCCCTTATTATAATGTCATACATTTTTTTATTTTCTCCTTTGTATTCTAAACGGTAAAACAGCTTGTCTATCTTATTCTAATGTATTTACATAACTGGTATCCTTGCTGAATGTTGAAAAGCTGTTCACAATTGAACATTTGATTTTATCAATACTGCATTGATTGTTTTTATCTTAGCCGGTATAATGTTAATAGGATTTTTTTGTTTGATACCAGCAACGTTGCATCTTACAAAAAATCTTCGCTAAAATCACAACTGATACAATTAATCAGTTATTCAAATATTTACTTTTTGCTAATCACAAATCAACCCTGATGTCAATTAAAAAAAGTTTTTTTGTTTTTCTCCTTCTCTGCAGTGCAGTAGGCAATGCACAAAACATTAAAAGCCAGGCTACTTTCCGGATACTTAAAACAGCTACATCATTGCTTGAAGCGCAACAGTTTGAGGCAGCCGAACAATATTTTAAAAAAGGACTGGGAAAAGCAAAATTAAATAGTGATTATTATTGCCAGGCATTTGCATACGAAGGGTTGGGAAATCTTTATACAAAATCAGATCAACAAGACAATGCCATTTCATCATACAGGAATGCCATAAGATTGTACAAGGCACAGGGCCTTACCGTTATTGCAAATATTGTTGAGAGCTTGTTAAAAAGTGTACAAGGTTTAGGCGAATTGTATGCAGGGATAGAAGTTGGTGCAAAAGGAATAAAATTAAGTGTGATAGAAGTAAAACTTAGCAAGGATAGGGAATATGATTATTCTTTAAAAGCAGATACCTCTATCAATACCGATGCAGCATCATTATCATATCAAAGTGAAAAGGAAACCAGTGATGCAATATCCGTCCTGTTGGAAATTATTAAGAACCGTTACAAGGTTCCTGCAAACAAGATTCATATTGTAATCAGCAGTGGCTTGAAACAAGAACTGGATAGGTATAATAAAGTAGATTATTTTGCAAATATTATCCGGCCCAAAGAAATGGATCCGTCTATCAGGATAGCTTATGTAACACCTGCCCAGGAATCTGAACTTAGCTTTATGGGTATTGTGCCACAGAAGTACCGCTTCAATACAGATCAGCTTGATGTTGGCAGTGGGAATACTAAGGGAGGATATTTTAATGCAGACAAAATATTTGTCCCCGTTACTTTTCCGTTGGGCACCAAATCCTTTCAGCGTTTAGTGGAGACAATAACACAAGGTAACCTTGATGATTTTCTAAAATGTGCTCAACGAATTTTGAATGACAGTTTGGGAAAATTGATAGTTTATGAATTTGCAAATAAGACTGAATTTAAATCAAGAGATATTGTTTATTTATCAGGCGGCATTGTATGGGCGATCGCATCGCTGATGCATCCGCAGGGTGTGAATAATAATTATATCGAGCTCACCAGCCGCGAAATCGGAGAATTCCGCAAACTTATTTTTTCCAATTATGAGGAAGTTACAAAGCCGGATGTTACTTTAATATCAAATGCAGAAGATGGAAGGGCATCTTTAAGAAATATTAACCGGGTATTGAAGACATACGACCAGAAAGCCTTGCTGGCAGGAGCGATCTGGCTCGATGAACTCATACAGCAGGTGAATACGATCAACCCTGCAAAAAAGTTTGTCTATCCCAAATATGCATACGTAGGTTGGATTAGCGGCTATATTATTAAGAAAGTTACCCAGCAATATTTAGGGTTGGTTAGTAAATAATCAGATGTTTTTGGCAAAAATTAAATGTGGGTTTCAATTTTTTTCTTTTGCATTAATTTGCGCTAATCTTTAATAGGATGGTAATGATTATCATTAGTCATGCTTTATTAAAGAATTGCTGAGATACAATTTCCCATACTTTGTGTAACTATTTCATCTTGCGATCCAAACATTATTTCCACTGCTTTTTATTATTCACCAACATCCATTTTGCAGTTTCGTAAATGGCGGAAGTTAATGCAGAAAGTGAATGTTTTATTGAGTCCTTTTGTGCACTCAATAAACCTAATTGTGTTGATCTTACAGATACCAGTTCTTCTTTATTTATCCTGATATTTTTTATAAAGTAATAATCAT
>JBKJSX010000051.1:0-7555 GCA_046594375.1 Chitinophagaceae bacterium | reverse complement strand
CATTCGTCAATTGCTTTTAAATTACCTGCTTCTGCAATTTCAACATAATCCGGTTTAATATTTTTGTTTGATAAATATTTTACTGATTCTTTTTTTAAACCAGATATTGAACCGGATTATGTTGAAATTGCAGAAGCAGGTAATTTAAAAGCAATTGACAAATGGAATGGTACAACTGAACTGGTGGCCGTTGTTGCCGCCTTTATTGATGATGTAAGATTAATAGACAATATTTTATTAAAAGATTAAGCTGTTTCTATTTGTAACTTGTAAGTGCTATGCAAAAAAAGATTGTATCGATTCTTAAATATGCTTTTTTTCTCGGGCTGGGAATTTTTTTAGTATGGTGGCAGTTTAGTAAAATGACACCTCTTCAAAAATCACAATTTGGCGAATCATTAAAGTATGCTAACTACTGGCTGCTTATCCCTGTAATTATTTTAGCGCTGTTAAGTCACTTGAGCCGTGCCGTTCGCTGGAAGATATTATTAGAGCCGATGGGTTATAAACCCTCTACCACAAAAACTTTTTATTCAATAATGTCAGGCTATCTTTTAAACACATTTGTACCACGGGCAGGCGAAGTTTTAAAATGCAGCCTGCTTAACCGGTACGAAAAAATACCGATGAACAAACTTATTGGTTCGGTACTTGTTGAAAGAGCTTTTGACCTTGCGTGTTATTTTATATTTATTGTTATCACGATCCTGATCCAGATAAACTATGTAGGAAAGTTTGTCAGGGAAAAGTTTATCCAGATGTCCAACAGCAATCATGGATTGCCTATTTGGGTTAAGTTATTATTAGTTCTTTTCGTAATAATTGTTGTCATAGTTTTTTTAAAATGGATATTTAAGAGATTTGCACATCACAGGCATATTATCAATTTAAAAGGTTTTCATATCGGATTGAAAGAGGGATTTAATGCGATAGGAAGACTAAAAAAGAGAGGTTGGTTTATTTTTCATACTATTTTTATCTGGTCGATGTATGTGCTTCAGATCGCTATCGGTTTTACAGCTTTATCAGCTACATCACATTTAGGAATTGTGCAGGCATGCAGTGTGCTTAGCCTTGCAACGCTTGGGATGATCGTTTCTCCAGGAGGCATTGGTGCATTTCCTTTAGCAGTGCAGGAAGTGTTGTTGATATATAACGTAGACAATGTTTCGTTCGGATGGGTGATATGGAGCGTTTCAACAGCTATTGTTCTTGTTGTAGGTTCCATAAGTTTTGGATTATTGGTTTATAAAAACAGAAAATTAAATGAAACAAAGCAAACATTTATTAAAGAAAATATTTAGCAAACAAGAACTAATCCCACAATTAAAAAGGTGGCAATTGTTAGGAAAGAAAATAGTTTTTACTAACGGAGTTTTTGATATTTTGCACAAAGGGCATATTCAAATTTTATCAGAAGCCGCAACCTTTGCTGATATTTTAATTGTGGGTGTAAACGCTGATGCATCAGTAAAAAGATTAAAGGGAACAAGCAGGCCCATTAATGATGAGGCTTCACGGGCACTGATACTGGCAGCGTTATTGATGGTAGATGCAGTAATACTTTTTGAAGAAGATACCCCGCTCGAACTCATTAAATTTATCAACCCAACTGTTTTGGTTAAAGGTGGAGATTATACTTTAGAAAATATTGTTGGAGCAAAAGAAGTGCTGGAAAATAATGGTGAGGTGAAAATAATTCCTTTAGAAGAAGGATTTTCAACAACAGGAATTATTGAAAAATTAAAAAAATAAATTCAAATTTTCCTTCTACACTTATCGAGAAGGATTAAGGATGAGGTTATGAAACGAAAAATAATCCCACGTGATATAAGCTGGCTTTCCTTTAATGGAAGGGTATTGCAGGAAGCTGCTGATGAAACCGTTCCTCTAAGAGAACGTATTCGTTTCCTTGGAATATTCTCTAACAATCTTGATGAGTTTTTCAGGGTACGTGTAGCTACATTAAAACGCATGATAGAATTTGGTGCTAAAGCACAGGTGCATCTCGAAGCAAGTCCGCAAATAATTCTGGATGAAATAAATGCTAAAGTAACAGAGCAGCAAGACGAATTTAACAGGATATGGAATGAAATATTACGGGAGCTAAAAAAACAAAAAATATTTCTTGTAACTGAAAAGCAACTTAACAGGGAGCAACAAAAATTTGTGCTCTCCTGGTTTCATGATGAGGTGAGAAGTAACATTGTTCCGCTTATGATAGAAACAATGCAGGCATTTCCTACACTAAATGATAAATCCATTTACCTGGCTTGTAAACTTTCAAAATCAGATGGAAGCATTCCTCAAAAATTTGCTTTGGTATCTGTTCCGGTAACCCGTCTGCCGAGGTTTGTGATATTACCTTCATCATTGCAGGGGCAATACATTATCTTACTGGAAGACGTGATACGCTATAGTCTTCCGCAAATATTTTCTTTGTTTGGTCATGATACATTTTCTTCCAACATAATTAAAGTAACAAGAGATGCAGAAATTGATATTGATAATGATGTATCAACTTCATTCATACAAAAAATTGAGAAGGGTGTTAAGAATCGAAAAAAGGGAAAGCCTGTTCGCTTTATTTTTGATAAGGATATTGATCCTTCCCTCCTCACCTATCTTATAAAACGGCTCGGGCTTTCAGTAAAAGATAATATTCAATCAGGCGGACGAATTCATAATTTCAAAGACTTCATAAATTTTCCTGAGTCTGTTTTTCAAACAAAAAATCCAAGAAAAAAACCATTCATTCATCCACTGTTTCAAAATGTGAACAGTGTAACAAATATTATCCTTGAAAGAGATGTGTTATTAAACTTTCCTTATCATTCGTTTGATTCGATCATCGACTTGTTAAGAGAAGCTGCCATATCACCTGATGTATTAAGCATAAAGATCACCTGCTACAGGCTTGCACTTCGGTCTAAAATTATTAATGCTTTAACCAATGCTGTTCGCAATGGTAAACAGGTAACAGTAGTGTTAGAATTAAGAGCAAGGTTTGATGAGGAAGCAAATCTTGAATGGAAAGAAATTCTGGAAGAGGCCGGTGTAAAAGTTTTTATCGGCATCCCTAATGTAAAAGTGCATGCAAAATTCTGCCTGATAAAAAAGAAAATAAATAACCACACGTTTCATTATGGCTTTGTAAGCACCGGCAACCTTAATGAAAAAACTGCATCGCTGTATGGCGATCATTGCCTTATCACATCAGACAGAAATGTTATGGCAGATGTAAACAGGATGTTCGGTTATCTTGAAAATCCAAAAAACATCCAGCTATTAAGTGATTGCCAAACATTGATGCCAAGCCCTGTGGCAATGCGTAAACAATTTCTATTACTGATTGATAAAGAAATTAAAGCGGCTAAAGAAGGAAAACATGCATCCATTTTGGTAAAATTAAATTCGTTGAGTGATGAAAAACTTATTCTTAAATTATATGACGCAGCAAGAGGAGGCGTAAAGATCAAAATGGTGATAAGAGGCATCTGCTGCATGTACACCGAGAATAAAAAATTTAGAAAAAAAATAAATGCAATAAGTATTGTTGATGAATACCTTGAACACGCAAGAGTATTAATTTTTCATCATGATGGAAAAGAAAAAACTTATATTTCTTCTGCTGATTGGATGGTTAGAAATCTTGATCACCGCGTAGAAGCAGCAGTCCCTATTCTTGATAAACAAATTCAACAGGAATTAAATGACATAATGGACATTCAGTTAAACGACAATGTGAAAGCAAGGATACTTAATGATGATCTTGATAATGATTATGTGAATCCAAGAAACACAAAAAAAATTCGGTCACAAATTGAGATATACAATTATCTTTTAAAGAAAAATTATAACATTGAGACTGGCAGCAATTGACATAGGAAGTAATGCAGCACGACTGCTCATCTCCGAAGTAACACCGGATGCAAATGGCGTAGCAAAATTTAATAAGATCGATCTTATCCGGGTTCCCCTGCGATTAGGTTTTGATGTTTTTGAAAAAGGAGAAATATCAGAACACAGGATTGATATGATCTCGCAAACGATGAAGGCATACAAACATCTTTTAAATGTGTATGAAGTAAAACATTTAAAAGCATGTGCAACTTCTGCAATGAGGGAAGCAAAAAATGGCTTGGAGATAATAAAAAAAATTAAGAATGAAACCGGTATTGATATTGAAATTATTTCCGGCGGTGATGAAGCATCTCTTATTTATGAAAATCATATTGCAGAAAATTTGGATAAAGACCATTCTTATTTATACATTGATGTTGGTGGCGGCAGTACAGAATTAACTTTTTTTAGCAATAATAAATTAGTTTTTAAAGACTCCTATAATATTGGTACAATAAGACTTTTAAAAAATAAGGTGAAAGAGGAATCCTGGGACGAAATGAAGAATAATCTAAAAGAAAAAACAAAAGGTCACAAACAGGTAACTGCTATTGGCTCCGGCGGAAACATCAATAAAATATTTTCTCTCAGCAAAAGAAAGGAAGACAAACCTTTACCATTGGATCTTCTCAGGGATTATTATAAAGAGTTAGGCAATGTCTCTCTTATTGACCGGATAAATATTTATAAACTAAAAGAAGACAGGGCAGATGTAATTGTACCCGCCTTACAAATTTATATTAATGCCATGCGGTGGGCAGGTGCCGATGAGATTTATGTTCCCCGCATTGGTTTGGCTGACGGGCTTATTCAGCATTTATATGAAGAAATAAAAATGCAGAATATTATGGTGTAGGCGATGGTTAATAGTTCATTGTTCATATTCTGTAGTCATTAGGTCATTAAGTGAATAAGCAATAATTTTAAAACAGAAAGACCTAATGAATATTAATCCCAACCACTTTTAAAACTTCGATTTCAAAAAAAACTATGTCAGTTAATAAAGAAGTAAAGAAAATTACTACCAATACATTGCTTAAAATGAAGGCAGCAGGAGAAAAGATATCCATGATAACTGCTTATGATTTTTCTTTTGCAAAAATTTTTGATGCCACAGGTATAGATATAATTCTTGTTGGAGATTCGGCGAGCAATGTGATGGCTGGTCATGAAACTACGTTGCCTATTACTTTAGATCAGATGATCTATCATGCTTCTTCTGTTGTGCGTGGTGTTGATAGATGTCTTGTTGTTGTCGATCTTCCCTTTGGCGCATACCAGGGAAACTCAAAAGAAGCTTTGCATTCAACCATTAGAATTATGAAAGAGACGGGCGCACATGCAATAAAATTAGAAGGCGGCGAAGAAGTTTTAGAATCTGTAAAACGAATTCTTAGTTCGGGAGTTCCTGTTATGGGACATTTGGGTTTAACACCACAATCCATTTATAAATTTGGAACATATACGGTAAGAGCAAAAGAAGAAGCAGAAGCAGAAAAATTAAAAAAAGATGCATTGCTGTTACAGGAAGCAGGATGTTTTGCAATTGTTTTAGAAAAAATACCGGCATCACTTGCAAAAGAGGTTTCTGAAAGTTTAAACATACCTACTATAGGTATTGGGGCAGGTAAATATTGTGATGGACAGGTTTTGGTAATGCATGATATGCTCGGGATAAACACAGAATTTAAGCCGAGATTTTTGCGGCAATATTTAAACCTTCATCAGCAAATTACAGATGCTGTTCAGCATTACATTAAAGATGTAAAGAGCAAAGATTTTCCCAACGAGACTGAACAATATTAAACCTGCAAAGGTTTATATCTTTACAAAAAATATTTATGGATTTTCTTTCCAAATTAAAGATTTCTTCGGGCAATAATGGTGTATCAACAGGCACAGAATGGTTATCATCTAAAAATGAAAAACTAGAATCCTTTTCACCAGTTGATGGAAAATTAATTGCATCGGTTAATACCGTTAATAAAAAAAATTACGAAACTGTTTTACAAAAAGCACAGGAAGCATTTTTAAGATGGCGCTTATGGCCTGCACCAAAACGTGGTGATATCGTACGCCAAATTGGAGAAGCACTAAGAGAAAATAAATTACCATTGGGTAAATTAGTTAGCTATGAAATGGGCAAGAGTTTGCAGGAAGGTTTGGGAGAAGTTCAGGAGATGATTGATATATGTGATTTTGCTGTTGGCCTCTCAAGACAATTGTATGGTTTAACCATGCATAGTGAACGCCCTGGTCATAGGATGTATGAGCAATATCATCCGCTGGGTATTGTAGGAATAATTTCTGCATTCAATTTCCCTGTTGCGGTATGGAGTTGGAACACAATGCTGGCATTGGTTTGCGGGGACGTATGTATTTGGAAGCCATCTGAAAAAACGCCTTTGTGTGCGATAGCATGTATGAATATTGTTTCATCGGTGTTACAAAAAAACCAGGTTCCCGAAGGAGTAAATAACTTAATTATTGGTGGGCGTGAAGTTGGCCAATGGATAAGCAACGACAAAAGAATTGCATTGATTTCCGCAACAGGTTCTACAAAAATGGGCATAGCTGTTGGTGCTGCTGTTGCAGCAAGATTGGGAAGAAGTTTATTGGAATTAGGAGGAAACAATGCCATTATAATTTCCAACCAGGCTGATCTTGATATGGCGTTGATAGGTTGTGTTTTTGGTGCAGCCGGCACTGCAGGACAAAGATGTACAACCACGCGGCGTTTAATTATTCACGAAGATGTATACAATATTTTTAAAGAAAAATTAGTGAATGCTTACAGTCATTTAAAGATCGGCGATCCATTAAAAGAACATAATCATGTAGGTCCGCTAATAGATAAAGACGCAGTAAAAATGTACCTTGATGCAATTGAAAAATGTAAACAGCAGGGCGGAAAATTTATCGTGAAGGGAGGCGTATTATCAGGCAAAGGATACGAAAGCGGTTGCTATGTAAAGCCCTGCATTGCGGAAGTAAAAAATGATTTTACAATTGTTCAGCACGAAACTTTTGCTCCCATTCTTTATCTTATAAAATATAAAACTTTGGATGAAGCCATTGCTATACAAAATAATGTACCACAGGGATTATCCAGTCCTATCTTCACAATGAACATGAGAGAATCTGAAAAGTTTCTTTCATCATCCGGCAGTGATTGTGGAATTGCAAATATTAATATCGGAACTTCGGGGGCTGAGATAGGTGGGGCTTTTGGTGGAGAAAAAGAAACAGGTGGCGGCCGTGAAAGTGGCAGCGATGCATGGAAGAACTATATGCGCAGGCAGACCAATACAATTAATTACACCGATAAATTGCCTCTTGCACAAGGAATAAAATTTACAGTCTAACGAAGTAATCGAACACATAAAAGTGGAAGACACCCTCTGCACATCCTTCTAAAATTTTGGTAATGTTGATATGTGGTAGCCTTTTTGCTACTTATTTTTTAAATATTTGTAATCTAAAAATATAAAAATGGTAAATTTTTCGAAACTCACTTTTTTCTCTTTCTTACTAATCACAACAATACCCTTCGTTTCTTTTTCGCAGGGCACTTCAGTAAAGGAAACACCTGATAACTGGCATCAACTTGATAAAACAGAAACAGGCTACAATGGTATCAGCCTTGATAAAG